>NZ_JAEQDE010000046.1:5663-61709 GCF_020737865.1 Microcoleus sp. PH2017_35_SFW_U_B | reverse complement strand
AAAAACAATTCTAGCGGTCGCTATTAGCCATGAGTCACCCACTATTTTCAGCCAATTTAACGAGTTGTGGACTTCCTTCTCGACCTTAACAGGCTGGCTAGTACAGACATAACTGCGGTTTACAAACCGGATAATTGAGCCTTGGTTTTCGGCATTGCAGATATCATAGCCTTTCTAGACTTATCTTGTCCAGCGAGCTTTAACTAAGTTTAGATAACTATTTCGCCCTGTAAGTTAACCTCTATCAAGTTTTACTTTGGCACTCTCAGCACTCTTGGTGACTGAGATTCTTGGTTCAACGAAGTCACTTGCTTGCGACTGGATTACTCCAGGTCAAGTAAAAGTGTCTTCTCCTGAAGCGTAAATTCCGGTATGCCCTACCGTACTCGATCGTCTCGATCTAGTCAGGTTTTCGTTCAAATACGAGTTTTCCTAGACGGCAACACCGATCGGTGTGACTGCGTACTCAACAATCCAGTTAAGTTTTTACGTTGTCTAGTTATACTCAATTTTCAACCTGCGACGATCGTATCACACCCAGTACAAGACTGATGAGCACTCTTGATTTAAATCCTTCGCGTCGCTAATGTCAAGCGGAGTGAACTCTAGCTCGTTTTCCGCTTTCCATTGTACGATCGCTCCGGAGCACTCTGGAAGGAAGAAATAAAAGAGAGGGAGAAAGGGGGAGAGGGGGAGAGGGGGAGAGGGGGAGATGGGGAGAGTGGGGGACAAACATCTGCCTAATGCCTTTTCCATCTTCCTTCCTTCTGCTTTCTTCCCTCTTCCCGATGACGGCATAACTGATGGGTAATCGGGAATTCTATCCGTTACATCCGTTAATAACTGATGGGTAATCGGGAATTCTATCCGTTACATCCGTTAAATCCCGCACATTGCGAGTAAGGCCGAACTTCCTTCTGCTTTCTTCCCTAGGACTTCCCTCTTCCCGATGACGGCATAACTGATGGGTAATCGGGAATTCTATCCGTTACATGAGTTAAATCCCGCACATTTCTCGTTGCCGAACTTCCGACTTCACGCTTGACTTCTTTACCCTTTTAAACGAGTCCTTCGATTACGGGATGGAAGAAAAACGCCAGCGCCAAAACCGCATAAGCAGCCAACAGCAAAGTACCTTCAAGCCAGTTAGACTTGCCATCAGAACTGATAGAATTCGCAATCAGCACCGACACCGTAACTGCTACAAGTTCAAACGGATTGAAGTTCAAGTCCATCGGTTGGCCCACGATAAAACCCACCAAAACCAACAGCGGGGCAACAAACAAAGCAATTTGCAAACTCGAGCCCATAGCCACAGAAACCGACAAATCCATTTTATTTTTCATCGCCACCGTCACCGCCGTCGTGTGTTCGGCAGCATTGCCAATAATCGGCACTAAAATCACCCCGGTAAACAGTGATGTCAGCCCCAAACGCGCCGTCGCTTCTTCTAGACTACTAACCAGGAGTTCTGACTCGATCGCCACCATGACGGTACAGGCCAACAGTACCGAAATCCACAACGGTAGATTCACCTTGTGGTCGGGACTGTCTGGTGCTAAGTTACTTTCGGCTAATTCTTCGAGACCTTCGACTTCTGCCACCCCTACATCGTAAAGATAACTGTGGGTTTTCATCGAAAACAGCAGAGTCAGCACGTAGACAATAATCAGGACTATCGCAACAGCGCTAGAGAGATTTTGCATAGTTTCCGGGGCGATGCCGATAGAAGTGACATTAACAGCCGTCGGCACCAAAATGGCAATCACAGCTAAGTTCATCGCGGAAGCATTCAACCGCGCGACTGTGGGCTGAAATTCTTGTTCTTTGTAGCGCAAGCCGCCTAGCAGCATTGCAAATCCCATCACCAGCAGTAAGTTGCTGATAATTGAACCGGTGATGCTGGCCTTAACAACATCTATTAGTCCGGCGTTGAGGGCGACGATGCCGATAATCAATTCCGTGGCATTTCCGAAGGTAGCATTCAGCAAACCCCCCAAGTTGGCGCCGAGGACAACGGCGATTTCTTCGGTGGCCGTACCCATCCAGGCTGCTAAAGGGATGATGGCTAGGGCGGAGGTGATGAAGATTGTGGAGGATTCCCAGCCGAGAAAGTGTCCGGCGATCGAAACTGGGATAAATAGCAGCAGGCTGGAAATTATGTTGGTTGTGTTTAGCATTTAAATTCTGAAAAGCTCCCAACCGTCAATCATAGCCTGCCAGCAAGTTTAGCCAAGGGGAGGGGGAAAGGAATTGGATGCTGGTTTAAGGGTTGGGGCGATCGCACTCACGTTTTTTGGTCAGAAGTTGGCGAAGATACTTAATAAAATTGAAAAGGTCGATCGATAATTTGAAAATGACTCAGCCGAGAACTAAGCTGCTACACAGATAAATTGCCTGTTCTGAAGATGAGAGAGTGCGCGAGTATCAAGATATCTGACAGTTCGTGGCGGGAGCTAAAATTCGATGCCAGAATTAGAGTGTCAACGAACAACCAACAGCTATATCGTTCCAGGAGTTTTGTCAACATGAATTCACCTGACATGACACGAGATATTGCTTCAGAAGATTTGTCGATCGCCAATCCGGCTGCTTATCCCGAAGTTACGCAACAGCTATCGGAAAACGTAATTTTCACAACCGTCGATGACCTTTACAACTGGGCAAAAATGTCCAGCCTGTATCCGCTGATGTTTGGCACTGCTTGCTGCTTCATTGAGTTTAGCGCCATGCTCGCTTCCCGCTTCGATTTGGATCGATTAGGTGTATTTCCCCGGATGTCTCCCCGACAGGCAGATTTGATGATTACCGCCGGCACGATTACCATGAAGTACGCTCCTGTGTTGGTGCGGCTGTACGAACAAATGCCCGAACCCAAATACGTGATTGCAATGGGCGCTTGCACGATTACGGGCGGAATGTTTAGTGCAGATTCTCCGACTGTTGTGCGCGGTGTGGACAAGCTAATTCCGGTGGATGTTTATTTACCTGGATGTCCGCCGCGGCCGGAAGCGATTATGGATGCGATCGTCAAACTCCGCAAGAAAATTGCCAACGACAGCTTGCAAGAAAGGCAAAAGACGGAACCAACCCACCGCTATTACACCCGCCCTCACCGGATGAACGTTGTGCAGCTAATTCACGACGGAAAATACCTGGAAACCCATCAGGTGCCGCCTGAACTTGTCGCATCGGGATTGCCTGTTGTACGGGAGTTGGAATCGATTCGGGCGATCGAAGCTTGACGATGATTGAAATCAACTAGCACAGGAGACTGCACCATTCCGCTTTTTTGTCCTCCCTCAACTGAAATGAACGCGATTTCACCAAGAGCCAGGTTGTTGGGGAGGATAGAAAGATGGTGTCATTTAACCATGCTCGTTTAGGTATGGTAGATGAAGTGGCAATGAAATTCATAATTTGCTACTTCGTCCCTGTACGAATCATCTTGAAACCATACACATAAATATCAGGAAACCCATAACGGGTTTCTTTCTGCCGCCATTTAGCCAGACCAATTTCAGTTAAAAAACTGGCAAATTCATCAAAGTCAGGATATATTTCCCGTACACTTTTCTGCCATGCGTTCTCAAGGTCTTGTCTGGTAGGTAAAGCTGGAACACCTTCTAGAGCTTCAAAAAATTGGCATAACTCAGGATATTCTTGTTTAATGGCATCACAACGTTCCTCTGATGCTTTTTCTAAACCAATCTCCAGAGATGTTGGTCGCAGTAAACGATCGGTTGGAGCCTTAACTGATGTTTGTCCTTTGTAAGTTAACTCCTGCTCTTTTGCTCCATCAAGCAAGGCACTTAAGCTGCGGGGAAAAGCCGTGTTATTTGAGTCTGATAAACGTTCGTAAACCCATCTATAAACATATTTAGCTTTGTCTCCGGTTCTTCGACGAATTCCCCACAATAAGTCTAGGGCGCGGTTTAAGGTTTCTTCATTAGCACTATCAATGTTTTCAACAGGCGAAGAACGATCGACTAAATTTTTAAATTCTGCTGATTGCATGGCTTGGCGAAGAGCTAATCGCAAGAAATCTACCCTTGTCCACTTCAAAAAAAGATCGCGTCCATTGAAGTGACTTTTATTGTCAAAATTTAAACGATTCCAAATGTCTTCTCGGATAAATATTTTAAAGCGAATTGATGTTAATCGACGGGCATCGCAAGCCTGAATAAGTTGAAACAAACCACTTAAAGCTTGCTGTCTCACTCCATCTTTTTCGGGGAAGTCTTCATCTAAATCATCATATAAAAGCCAAAGTGTTTGATTTTTATCCCGTTGCTGTTCGTTCAGAATGTCTAAGACATCCGACAAAACAAGTCTCAACTGCGAATCAGTTGATAATTGAATTAAGGCGAGCGTATGTTCAGACTGCCAGTTTTCTCCCGGCAGTCCCTTCAAAATGTTGCGTATACTTTCAAATTTAGGTTTTTGACTCCCTTTATCTGGCAGTTTTAAATAACTTGCTTGATAAACTCGAAATATCAGGTAGGCTCGCCAAAATGCCTCCCAAGTTCCCTCATTATCTTTTAGACTTTGATTGATAATTTGAAATTCATTGCGTGTTGGGCGACTGTTCTGGAATCCACCATGACCCGAGAGGAAAAATACAGAATCTAATCGATCGCGAGCTAGCTGTCTAGCCTTAGATTCATGCTTTAATAAAAGCAAGTAAAGTGCTGTCTTGCCAGTTCCTTTTCTGCCTCTGATTAGGCAAGTTGTCTCATCTAAGAATTTTTCAAAATTAGCAGTCTTCTGAAATAAAGCGAGAAGGTTTGACGTAGGATCGGCAGCATTTAAGGCTGGAAATTGAAGGCTTTCAATAATTTTCCAGCGTTGTTCGGTATCTGTTGCAGCTAGAATTTCCTGTGAGCGAATTTGATTAGTTTCTTCATCAATTAAGTTAGCAATTCGATTGTAGTAATCCAACAATCCTGTTACAGGATGACGATCTGCTAGAGCAATTGAGGGAAGGTAAGGTACTATTAATGGTTCTGCTATTTCAGATTGATACTCATCTAAGTCATCACCATTTTCATTTGGTTCATCTCGATCTATTTCGCGCTCAATGACTTTGCGTAAAAGCTGCCAAATTTCTGTAACTTTAGTCGTTCCAGTATCACTGATATCAGGAACAGGTGAAAATACAAAATTAATTGACAGCTTGCCAAAAGAATTGAGTGATTTTAAAAGAAGATCAATTCCTTGCCGATTTTGTTCGTTGGGAAACAAAAATATAATTGCCTCATCAGCAGCCTGGAGTAGAGATAAAGCACCCCATTCATTGATTCCAGTACGTGAATCCACCAAGATCACATCTGGTTTTAGCTGTTCTTTAATTTCACGACTAAAAATAGACCAGAGGGTTTCACCATTATCCAGAATAGTAGTTGCTCGCAGATCATCAACTTTAGCAATGTAGTCAAGACTTAAATAACCAGCAGGAACAATAAAGAGTCTTCCTGTTGCATCAGGTATTGTAACTTCACCAAATATCTTAGTGATTAAAATATTGGGTTCTAACTCTTCAGGCAAATAGGAGCGCTCATAAAAATAATCGACAATACCAAATTCAGGTAGTGGGTTTAAACTAAAAGCTGTACTTAAACCAGGCGCTTCTAAATCTAAGTCAACAGCCACAACTTTTCGACCGCGCATAGCTAAAATCCAAGCCACATGGGTTAAGGCAGTTGTTCGCCCCACTCCTCCTTTAAAGGAATAGAATGTAATGGTTCGAGGAATGCGGGGTTCAGGTTGAGAAAGTTGGGATTGATTTTGTGGATTTGCAGCCCACAAAGCTAAATCTTGCCAAGTTTGCACTGAACTTCCATTTGTAAGCTGTGGGCGTGACAAATTCAGGGAAATTGCTTCGTCTACCGTATATAAAGAAATAAAACCTGGGGATATTTTAAATTTCCTAAGGATGCTATGTACTCGTTCCTTTCGACGCTCGAAACATAAGCCATTAAAGGTATTGCTCACAATCGTCAAATTCAAAAGTCCAGAAGTAGAAATATTGATGTCAGTCCATTCCTGCGGACTCTGCACATAACAGTCTGTCAGCTCCCGTTTAAGTGATATTTGCCAGGTTTCCTGCATCTCTGTATCCTCAAAGTGTAGTAGCTTGCTTCTGTAGCCAACCTATGAGACCCTTATATGCAGACAGCCACTGCTTATAGTCTGGATCGTTAGGTTCACTACCAGAGTAGCGCATATCTATAAAATGTTGATTTTTGGGATTTTCAACTGTGACCAGCCATTTCATTACCTGTGGAAATTTCTGAATCCTATCATGCAGCTTATTATGCCGTCTCAAAGCATCTTGAAAACTATGTCCTGGATTAGTAAGTGTATGACCAGGAGTGTTAGAATCCGTTTTCCATTCTCGCTTGGCATTTTTGGGTAGGGAAGCGAATATCATTGATTTTAGCAGACATTCTATTGTCACACCAGCAAAGTGCATGGCCGCCACTTTTCTGGCAGAGTAACAAAGTATTTCGGTATCCTGATAGCGCTGTAAAAAAGCAGATTTGTAATCTTCCATTTTTGTTCGACGGTTTACTAACAAATGATACTAGCATCGGGAAACTGTGTCAAGTATCAAATCTGTGTCCCCTAAGGGTTTATCTCGCTTTAGTAGATCTGAAGAAGCGCAGCAATACAGCGAACTAAAACAAGAACTCGCCAATAAATACTATGATAATATTCAGGGGTACATGGACGGAAAAGCTGGATTTATTAAAGCAATGGATATGAAGGCTGCCAAGTGGAGAGCATCTGATTAAATCTATGATATTAGAAGTTGCAATTCTTGACATTAAACCTAATAGGACTGCTGAGTTTGAAATTGCTTTCAAAACAGCTTCAGCGATTATCTCTTCTATGCCGGGGTATATCTCGCACGAGCTGCAACGCTGCATAGAAAACACAAATCGTTATATTTTGCTGGTGCGGTGGCAAAGTTTGGAAGACCATACCGTTGGATTTCGAGAATCGCCAGATTATCAAATGTGGCGTTCCTTATTGCATCATTTTTACGACCCATTTCCAACAGTCGAACATTATGAAGTCATTTGGTCATGACTTACGCATTAAGACCAAAGAAACCGGGTTTTTAACATAATATATGATGTTCCCGTGAAATATATTTCTGAAAAAACGGTTTCTAACATCCGCTGCGTCCAGGAGTATTTGCAAAGTTTTAAGTCTAAAGCATGGAGGAAATTTCAAATGATTGATATCGGTTTTACTCACATCGCACTCCCAGTTTCCGATGTTGAGAAAAGTATTGAATTCTACTCGAAGTATGCTGGGATGCAGGTCGTTCACCGCCGGATTGATGCAGCAGCAGGTGTTGCTGTTGTATGGCTTTCTGATGGCACTCGTCCTTTTGTAATTGTGCTGATTCAGACAAACTCTGTACATCCAGTTTTGTCTCCGCTGGCACACCTTGGGGTTGGTTGCAAGAGTAGGGAATATATGGATTCTCTCTGCGATAGTGCACGTCAAGAAGGTGTGCTGGTTGATGAACCAAAAGATTCTGGATATCCGATCGGCTATTGGGCCTTTTTGCGAGACCCGGACGGTCATACTCTGGAACTATCCTACGGGCAAGAAATTGGATTTACGGTGGAGAAAGTTGGCTGAAAATAGGCTGTGCAGGGGCTGAACGGCACTTGCACGGCACGGTGAGGGCGGACGAAAGGAGCCGGGACAGCAGTCGCATATAATTGGAATAGTCCTGAACGGTAAATGTGCCATGCAGCAGCATCAACCGTCAATTGCTCGATCGCCCCGCGAGTATGTGAGTCTGTTTCCCCGCCCACCAAAAATGATGCTCGAATACCCCAACAATCGATAAAAAATAGACTTGAATTGCAAAAATCGGAAAACACCCTGAAATTATCTGCGTTGCATCGTCGGTTGCATCTGTCTGACATCTGCGCTTGAGGGAGCGATCGAAGACTTATGCAATTCAAGTCTATTATTGTATCGAGGCTGTTTCAGCAGTCGGCATCAAGTCGAGGTAAGACATGAAAATCCCCACGCACGCGATCGCATTAATGAGGCTATCTGTTGGCTTCCATAAGTTACTGGTGTCGGGTAAAAGTAACTTTTCACCAAGAAAACTCAACAAAAGATTTTGCGCCGACACAACGCAGCAATTTCGTGCAGCAGCCCCCCTCAGCCAAAGTTTTGCCTGCTGAGGGGTTTCACCCTATTGTTAACTTTCAACAGCACAACCACCATCGATCGCCAAAGATTAAATTTTTCCGGGGAAAACTTGCCATTTAATGAATAAGACTTTAAGATGCAGCAATGTAAATATAAACTCTCAACGAGCAGCCCTGCACGCACTAACCTGAAATGGGTCGAAAGTGCCACAAAGCAGCAACAGCTAACTTTTATAACTCTTTCAACAGCAAAGCATTGGCAGAAAAACTCAGGGATCGACGGTTGGTATATTGCAACGAATGCTTTGCTCGAAATACTACAAATGAATCAAAAATTATCTGCCAAAATTTAGCACCTACAGATGCCTAGCCCAAACGCCTGCTGCGTAAGGTTTAACTTACTGATTAGGCTGGTTTTCATGTCTTTAACTACTTGAGGATTCGATCGCATGGTTTCGATTTCTAAAACTCAGTCCAACGTGCTCTCTGTGTCTGCACCAACCGTAACGACTGCAACCCAAAGCACCGCCGCAACTGCAACTGGAGTGTGCGTGACGATTCACGGTCACTTTTACCAACCCCCCCGAGAAAACCCTTACCTAGACGCGATCGAGCGCCAAGGGAGCGCCTCTCCCTTCCACGACTGGAACGAACGCATTGACAACGAGTGCTACCGCCCGAACGCCTTTGCGCGCATACTCAACGATCGCGGTGAAGTCGCCGGGATCGTCAACAACTACGAATATCTCAGCTTCAACATCGGCCCGACTCTGATGAGCTGGCTGGAACGCTACGATCCCGAAGTTTACCAACGGATTCTGGAAGCCGATCGCAAAAGCTGTCAGCGCCTCAACGGTCACGGCAACGCGATCGCCCAAGTGTACAATCACATCATCATGCCGCTGGCGAACGAGCGAGACAAATACACCCAAATTCGCTGGGGGATCGCAGATTTTCGCTCTAGATTCGATCGCCATCCCGAAGGAATGTGGCTCGCCGAAACCGCCGTAGACTACGCCACCCTGGAAGTTTTGGTGGCTGAAGGCATTCGTTTTATTGTCTTAGCCCCCTCCCAAGCCGAACGCTGCCGCCCGCTAATCGCGCAAAACCAAGAAGGAGAGCAACAAACAGATGGCGAATGGCACGAAGTCGGCGGCGGCCAAATCGATCCGACTCGCCCCTACCGCTGCTATTTGAAGCCGGAAATGCGGTTGATGGCTGACCACCAACTTTCGCCCCTGAGCACTTACCACTTTACTCGCGGACACGGCCAGCAGTCCTCAGCCCCAAATCCTCACACTCCCTACATCGATATCTTTTTCTACGACGGCCCGATCTCGCGGGATATGGGCTTCAATGACGTTCTCAGCAGCAGCCACCACTTGGCTGGGCGCTTGGGTCAAGCAGTGCGGGGAGACCACAGACCGGCTCAATTAATCTCCGTGGCCACAGATGGCGAAACTTTCGGCCACCACAAAAACAGTACGGAAAAATGTCTCGCCTACGCTTTCACAGAGGAGTTTCCCCGCCGCGGCTGGACTGTGACGAATTATGCTCATTATTTAGGTCAAAATCCCAGCACTTGGGAAGTGGAACTCAAACCGGTGACGGCTTGGAGTTGTTCTCACGGGGTCGATCGCTGGCAAGATGATTGTGGGTGCGGTGGCGGCGGCGGGTGGCATCTCCTGTGGCGCAAGCCTTTGCGCGATACTTTGAATTGGCTGCGCGATCGACTGATTCCGATTTATGAGGAAGCGGGGCGCAAGCTGTTTTGCGATCCCTGGAAAGCCAGAGATGAATATATTGATGTCATCCGCGATCGATCGCCCGCGAATGTTGACAGTTTCCTCCAACGCCATCAAATTCGCGAACTGGATGCCGCCGAACAGGTAGACGCCCTGCGCCTGCTGGAAATGCAGCGCCACACTTTGTTAATGTTCACTAGCTGCGGCTGGTTTTTTGAAGAAGTCTCTCGCCCCGAAGGCGTGCAAATTTTGCGCTACGCCGCCAGGGCGCTGGAATTGGCGGGGGAAGTTGCTGGTGTTCAGCTAGAACAGGATTTTATCGATCGACTAGCCCTAATACCCAGCAACGTTGACTCTTTCAAAACAGGCGCAGAAGTTTACCGCCAACTGGTGACAACAGCCCAAGTCAGTCTCAAACAAGTCGCCGCCCACTACGCGATTAGTGCTCTGTTTGCCAAATATCCCCGCGAACAGCGAGTTTACTGCTATCAGGCCGAACAGCAAGATTTCCAAATTCAGCGCATGGGTTCGATGACTCTGGCTGTGGGTCAATTGCAGTTAACCTCGGAAATTACCCGGGAAACAGACGTGTTTGTGTTTGCTGCATTCCACCTTGGGGGCTGGGATTTCCACTGCTGCATTCAGCCTTTTGGCAGCCGCCGGTCTTACAATATGCTCAAAGAGCGGTTGTTTGGAGTTCTGCAAGAAGCTTCGGCGGCCCACGCGATTCTGGAAATGGTGCGGTTGTTTGGGGATCAGTCGTTTAGCTTGCGGGATTTGTTCGCAGAGGAACGCCACCGCATCGTCCAGTTGCTGAGTCAAGAAAATTTGACTCGCTTGGATCAACTTTACACTCAGGTTTATCGGGAAAATTACGGGGTGATGATGGCTTTCCATCGCGATGAGTTGCCGGTGCCGGTTGAGTTGCAAGTGGCTGCTGAGGTGGCTTTGGGACACCGCTGTTTGACGGCGGCGAAGGCGCTGGAACTGGAAACCGGAGACGCGGAACCTCTGCTGGCTGACATTGAAGCGATCGCCACTGAAGCCGGTCTCCTCCGCAGTCGGTTGAAGGTTCCTGAAGTTAAGCAAATTTTGGAACGGCTGGTTTGGCGATCGCTAGACACGCTGCTGCAAGCAGGATCGGGCGTAGATGAACGATCGCCTCTGGAGTTAGAAGCCGATATCCGGTACATCGAGCGTTTGATTGCTGTGGGCGATCGGCTGAGTCTGGGTTTGTGTTTGGACAAATCGCAGGAACTGTATTTCGATTCTCTGTACAGTCAAATTGTGCCTCTGTGTTTGGGCTGGCTGCAACGGCAAGCTACTTCGGACGGCGAAAATAAGGTTGACCCGGTTGCTTTAGATATCGTCGGCTCAGACGGTGGCTGGGAGTTGTCTTCGATCCGGCAGTTGCTGGAGTTGGGTCAAACTCTCGCCGTTGATGTTGAGTGTTGGTTGGATCAGTTAAGCCGATCGCTGGTCGATTAGCCTGGATCAATTCCGGCACAGCAGAATCCGCCCGATCGGTTTAAATGCCGATCGGGCGGTGGGGATCGAGCTAGAGTCGATCGGCATTCAGGCTTCCCGGAATCGAAGTACCGACAAACAACCGCCAATTTTCTTTGAGTATTCGCTCTACTTCTGTGGGAAGATGAAAAGACTGTCCCCAAAGCCAACAAGTGTTCTGCACTTGCAGGCTTTGTAGAGTTTTGAAGAAAGAACACTAAATTTTTTAGCTATGAAAATTGGCGATCGCGTTTGCGTTAAAAACTCTGTTGTTGTCTACCACCACCCGGAAAATCGCAGTCAACCAGTTGAGATTAAGGGTATGGAAGGAGAAATCGTGGCGATCGTTCACGAATGGCACGGCAGACCTGTCAGTGCCAATTGGCCGGTGCTAGTTCAGTTTGACAAAAAATTTCGAGCTCACTTCAAAGAAGATGAAGTCGAATTGGTTTCTGCTGAAGCCTAGCTTTAGTATTGTTTTGTGCTATTATATCCCCGACTTTTTATTAAAGAAGTCGGGGTTCTGCTTATTATATCCTGGACGAGCGATTTACCATAATAATATGCCGGCAAGAGCGGGTTTTTGAGCTTGTCAATTATTGGCGGGTATTGTTGTTGAAAGGGCCCTTACCATATTAATAATAGGCCGGACATGATATTACAGCAGAGTCCACGTTGATGAAGTAAACCGTAAGAGCCCCGTAGGGAAACGGCACTGCCGTGTCCTTTATCTCTGCCAAGGAATGAGAATTAAATAACTTACAATTTTTATTGTTCTTCTGGCCCATCCCACAAATATGTGTAAATTATTTAATTCGAGATCCTAAGCTGTTGCGTGCCGCAGTTAAATTCTATATTTCGATGACAATCGAGAATTCTCTTCCCCTCTCCCCGTCTCCCCCGTCTCCCCCGTCTCCCCGTCTCCCCGTCTCCCCCTCTCCCCCGTCTCCCCGTCTCCCTTGTCTCCCCCTCTCCCCCGTCTCCCCGTCTCCCCCTCAATTAAGTGAATGTTTTTACCGTGTAGTTTTCAATTCCAGAGGGGTTTTTATCATATTTGTACTGGAATCTGATTGCTTGAGACGATACCCCATACTGTGAACCGTCTCAATTAAATCTTCAGCAGCTCCCGCAGCTTTGAGTTTTTGACGCAAACCTCTGATGTGAACCTTGACAGTATTTTCTTCTGGTGGAGATTCCAACGACCAGACGTGTTCGATCATGACACTTCGACTGAGAACACGGCGACCATTTCGCAACAGAAGTTCCAGAAGCGCGTATTCTTTGGGCGTGAGATGGAGTGGGGTGTATCTATAGCTAACTTCATAGGTACTGGGGTTGAGGCGAATTTCTTCCCATTCTAAAATCGGCCCAGAAGTGCTACTACCTCGACGCAATAAGGCTCGAATCCGAGCAAATAGTTTTTGCAAGTCCACGGGTTTGACTACATAATCATCAGCCCCAGCATCAAGCCCATTAATTTCATCACTGAGGGTGTCACGGGCTGTGATCATCAGGACAGGCATAGTATAGCCGTGCGATCGCAATCGATGGCAGAGACTAATTCCATCAAGTTCTGGTAACATCAAATCTAGCAGCAGCAAATCATAGTTGAGCATCTTTGCTTGATGCCATCCAGATTCCCCATCGGTAACTATATCAACAACATAGCGCTGGTCTGTCAAGGCTTCTGCCAACGTTTCTGCAAGGCGCAGATCGTCTTCAACCAAGAGAATCCTCATAATCAAGAGGCTGGGGGAAAGTACAAAGCCACTTATTGACTTTTAGACAAGATTGAGTTAGCGAACCAGAGCGCTCTAATACCAATAGGGCTAGGGCGATCGCCATGCTGGCTCCTCAACATCTTATTCGCATTTGGGCCCCAAATTTTACCGATTTGCGATCGAGATGTCAACAAGTTTTGACCAAGAATTTCTGCATGTGGTACCCGCCACGTGATTTATCCCAAATCGAAAATCGAAAATCCTCTCTTCCCCCGAATTTATCCGTGGGGTCGCCTCTAAAATCTAAAATCTAAAATCTAAAATCTAAAATCGATTGACCCAAGGGAAGCTCAGAAACCATTGGCCAAAGCTTTCTTAACAAATATTGCCAAAAATCACGATTTATTACTTATTGAGAATCTTTCCGATTTCTTTACCATTTTCTGACTCATTTCTTTACTTGTTATATGTAATTGTAGGTGGGATCGGCACTTGGATGGGGTCAATTCTCCCACCCACTTGATAGTTAATTTGGGAGATTAGTGTTAAATGGCTTTTGGACCAGCTTCAAGATTGGGAGTGAGCCTGTTTGATGAAACCCCACCAATAGAGCGGGTTACAGGTAACTCCAATGAAGACCTTGAAACCATCATTCAGGCAGTATACCGACAAGTTTTGGGAAATGCCTACGTCATGGAGAGCGAACGCCTCACCGTTTGTGAGTCGCAGTTTAAACGCGATGAACTGACGGTACGGGAGTTTGTGCGTCGGGTTGCAAAGTCTGACTTGTATCGATCGCGATTTTTCGATAGTTGTGCTCGCTATCGGGCGATCGAACTCAACTTCAGACATCTACTTGGTCGCCCTCCGCTGGATCTCGAAGAAATGCGGAGCAAAAGTACCATTCTGGATACCAAGGGCTTTGAGGCTGAGATCGATTCTTATCTCGATAGCGATGAATACCAGAATACTTTTGGAGATGACATTGTTCCCTACATCCGGGGATACAAAACCGAAGCTTGTCAAAGCATGGTGCAGTTTACCCATACCTTCGAGTTGGTGCGAGGTGCTTGTAGCAGCAGCTTGAAGGGAAATCTGGCTGGTAAGAGTCCGCGTTTGAATTCCCTAGTAATTCAGGGCACGCCAACCGCCGTAATTTCTCCAGCCAGCAGCGGATCGACATTCCGCAATCCATCCGGTAGCGCTCGGACTCGTCATGGCGCTGGATCGGATGAAAACGGAAAAGTCTATCGCATTGAAGTTACCGGCTATCGCGCCAATGTGGTGAATCGGATTTCCAAGTTTCGCCGCAGCAACCAAGTTTACCTGGTGTCGTTTAACGAGCTATCCGAAACCTATCAACGGATTCACAAACAAGGTGGGACGATCGCTAGTATCACCCCTGTCTAGTTGAAAGTCGATCAATTTTAGATTTTAGATTTTAGATTTTAGATTTTAGATTGAAGAATTATTCGGGGCTTGTAATGAGAATTCGGAGCTTTGCTTCAATCAACAATCAACAATCAATCATCAAAAATCAACAATCATTCCGGTACAACTGGAATTGATATAAGCCGTGTATTACTGACATATTGAACCATTCTCAATTAACCTTTTACGAACAGGCAAGATGCCTGTTCCACAAGAAATCCACTCTTTGTGGAACAGGCCGGAGAGCCTGTTGCTGAAAATGGTGCAAGATTTCAGCTACTACCAACTATTATCTGTAAAGGAGATTAATTGCAATGGCAGATTCGACAAAATGTGAACTGTGGCCAACCAGCGGCGCGGATGAGGTGCAAGCTGTGATTCGCGCCGTCTACAAGCAGGTTTTGGGCAATCCCCACGTGATGGAAAGCGAGCGCTTGGTAACTGCGGAATCTCAATTGTGCGATCGCAGCATCTCCGTGCGTGAATTTGTCCGATTGGTTGCTAAATCTGATTTTTATAGCACTCGCTATTTTCAAAAGTGCGCTCCCTATCGATTTGTAGAACTCAATTTCCTGCACCTGCTAGGTCGTGCACCACAAGATCAAACAGAAATTTCTGAACACATTATCCGCTGTGTTGAGCAAGGCTACGATGCCGAAATTGACTCCTATATCGACAGCGACGAGTATCAAACCGCTTTTGGTGAAAACGTTGTTCCCTACTACCGAGGCAGAAGCAGCGAAGCAAATACCAAGCAAGTAGGTTACAATCGGATGTCGCTGCTCGATCGGGGTTTCGCCCAAATCGACAGTGCCGTCAAAGCATCTCAGTTAGTCTACGCCGTTGCTACCAACAGCGCTAACGCCATCAAGCCCTCAACCAGTCGAGGAGGCGCTTATGTCGCAACCGAAAAAATGTTCAAAATTGTGGTAACAGGGTCGAAATTCGACAGACCTCGGCGCCTCAGTAACACGACATACATTGTGGCAGGAGACAATATGAGTCCGCAAATTCAGCGGATCAATCGCACCTCTGGCAAAATTGTCAGCATCACTGAGATTCTCTAAATCCAACAAAAACAAGAAGTTTAATAGATGGATTTAAGTCATATTTAGAGGGTTTTTCTGGCTTCTCTAATTAGATTCAGCTATCTCTAAATTTCTAGCAACAATTGGATAGAAATTGAGATTATATCAGTTTGTCAAAATAATTGTACAATCTACATCTTTGGGTCGATATTCTACAATCAACCTACTGTTGTTACTGTATAATTTGGGATAACTGGTATTTCCTCATCTTGAGAGCCGTAAACATCTCCAGAATTGGAGGATGCCCAATTCTGGAGAATGCCAACTCTATTGATAAACTAGCTGGAGAAATTTAATTTGAAATCCTCATCACGTTTTTTCGATCGGCCATGATTCTCTATACTCCAATACTTAAGACAGTTTGTTTAAAGCCTCTGTAAGTTGGACAGTACCAGCCCTGCAATTTTTAATTTTTTTTCTGCGTTGCCATTAAAAACAAACTTGGAAAAAATAGTTCACAATAGATCCAGCCTAGGTTTCATGTACTCGATTAGCACCTAAAACTGTCCGAAGTATTGATACTCAATCATATTAGAATGTTGCCACCACAAGCCCAAAAAAAGTTGCAATGCTGGATTCGCAGCCGTCATTTAATTTGTTCTGGCAATTTTTACATCTTTGAAACTATAGACTATAGCGCTATTGAGCGATTTACCGAGTCGATTACGGCTTTAGGAGGAACATTAATCTCGGTTCAGCCGATCGACAAAATTTGGATGGGCGATCACCGTCAAGTCATTCTATATCGTGCCAAAGCCAGTTTGCATACGCCTTGTCACAACCTCAAGCAATACTGGTTTAAATATGGTAGTTTCCAGACTAGGTTCGATCCAAGCTCTTGATCTGGCTGATACTGGTTAGCATGGTTGTAGCATTGTTGTTGTCTGTTGGTGGCATCCTGATTTTCATAGGAATTATCCAACCATTTTCTATGCTAAGTAACATTTTTCTAGTTGCGATCGGCGTTTTAGTTGTGGTAGTAATTTGCCCCTGCTTCAAACAGGAAGTAGCCCGACGACAAACAGCCGAAGGGGTGCTGCGCCAACAAACCGATCGCGAACGGTTAGTCAATCAAATTGCTCAACACATCCGACAATCCCTGGATTTAGACCACGTGCTAGAAACCACGGTAGCAGATGTGCAACGCTTTCTGGAAGCCGATCGCGTTCTCATTTACCGCCTGTGGCCAGACGGAACGGGTAGCGCCATTAACGAAGCCGTTTTACCCCCTTACCCCGTCATTTTAGGAAAATCCTTCCCAGCAGAAGTCTTTCCCAGCGAGTACCATGAGGCTTATTCTCTGGGGAAAACCCGCCTCATTGCCAATCTTGAAGAAGCCGATCTCGAAAATTGTCTGACTGATTTTCTTCAACAATTTGGAGTCATAGCAAAATTGGTTGTCCCCATCATCCAAGAAAATCGGCAGGTTGAGGGGAATCCTTCTGTACCCTATCTTTGGGGGTTATTGATTGCTCACCAGTGCGATCGCCCGCGCATCTGGGAAACCTGGGAATTGGAGTTAATGCAGCAACTAGCGACGCAGGTGGCGATCGCCATTCAACAGTCAGAATTATACCAACAGCTTCAACAACTCAACGCCGAACTAGAACAGCGCGTCCAACAACGTACCGAAGAATTAGCTGAAGCCAACGTCGCTCTACGAGACGAAATTGGCGAACGACAGCGCACCGAAGTAGAACTGCGCCACACCAACCACACCCTAAAAACCCTGATTAGCGCCTCTCCTCGCGCTATCTTCACGCTGGATATAGAAGGGTACGTCAAAATTTGGAATCCTGCCGCCGAACAGATGTTTGGTTGGACTGAAGCAGAAGTCATCAACCATCCCAACCCAATTTTTATCGACGATCCATTAGAAAATTATTCCACTCTCCGCAGCAATCTCCTGCAAGGAATCACATATAGTGTCGAACTGCGCCGCCACAAAAAAGACGGAAGTGCGATCGACATTATCTTCTCCGCTGCTCCTTTAAAGAATAGTGAGAATCAGATTGAGGGCATTGTCGCAGTGATTGCCGACATTACCGAACAAAAGCAACAGGAAGAACAGGTGCGACTCCTCCAATCAGTTGTTGTTAACACAAATGATGGCGTCGTAATTACCGAAGCGGAAGCGATCGATGAAGTTGGTCTTCGCATCATCTATGTCAATGAAGCATTTACCCAGATTACAGGATATAGCCTAGAAGAAGTTTTGGGTAAAACACCCCGGATTTTGCAGGGTAAAAAAACCGATAGCACAGAATTAGACAAAATTCGGATAGCACTTTCGCGTTGGGAATCTGTCACCGTTGAAGTGATTAATTATCGGAAAAATGGCTCCGAATATTGGAATGAATTTAGTATTGTTCCTGTTGGCGATCGCACGGGTTGGTATACTCACTGGATCGCCATCCAGCGAGACACCACCGAACGAAAACAAGCAGAACAAGCCCTGCGACATAGCGAAGAACGGTTTCGATCGCTCATTGAAAATGCTCTAGACATCATTATGATTCTAGATACAGATGGTACGATCGGCTATGTCAGTCCTTCTGTGGAAAAAGTCTTAGGGTATTTAGTATCTGAACTCGTGGGGAAAAAAATATTTGAGCCAATTCACCCAGATGATTTTACCACTACTTATCAAAGTCTCACCAATACTTGGCAAAGTGCAGAACTCAACCGTCCCATTGAATTCCGCTATCGGCACAAAGATAATTCTTGGCGAACCTTGGAAGCGATTAGCCAGCCTTTTATAAACAATGCAGCCACCACACAAATTATCGTCAATACTCGTGACATCACCGAACGAAAACGACTGGACGAAATTCGGTTAGCCCTGGAGCGCGAAAAAGAACTGAGTATTCTGAAAACCCGTTTTTTTTCAATGGCATCCCATGAATTTCGCACTCCACTCAGTACGGCTTTAGCAGCAGCTCAAATTCTAGAAAACAGCCCAGACGAATGGAATGACTCCCAAAAGCGACTGAGAAACCTGCACCGAATTCAGGATTCTGTAAGGAATATGGTGCAATTGCTCGACGATATTTTAACCATCAATCGCGCCGAAACTGGGAAACTAGAATTTAATCCAAAATTTTTGGTTTTGGACAAATTTTGCGAACAATTTGTGGAAGAAATGCGGCTCAGCGCTGGCAGTCAGTATACCATCACCTTTACCTGTGAAGGAAATCCAATTCCCGTTTGCTTGGATGAAAAATTGTTGCGATCGATTCTGTCCAACGTATTATCCAATGCGATTAAGTATTCGCCTAAGGGAGGTAATGTGCATCTTGGTTTAGAGTTTCAGTTGCATCAGGTGCTACTCCAGGTTTGCGATCGAGGAATTGGCATTTTTCCAGAAGATATAAAGCAGTTGTTTGAGCCATTTCACCGAGGTAAGAATGTCCGAACTATCCCTGGTACGGGATTGGGATTGATCGTGGTTAAAAAGTGCGTTGACTTGCATCAAGGTAGTATTGAGATTACCAGTGAAGTTGGTATTGGTACAACTTGTGTGGTGACACTTCCGCTGGTATTATAAAACTATCAATAGGTCAAGGTATGTTGTTGCGCTTCAGCGCTCTTTCCTAATATTTGTAAAGAGCGCCCAAGCGCAACTACGTACCTAATTTGTCTGACTACAATAAAACCGTCCTTTCTGGATAGGATATATACAACTACTAATAGGCTAAGGTATGTAGTTGCGCTTCAGCGCTCTTTCCTAATATTTGCAAAGAGCGCCCAATCGCAACAACGTACCTAATTTGTGTGACTGCAATAAAACCCTCCTGTCAGGATAGGATATATAAAACTACCAATAGGTCAAGGTATGTAGTTGCGCTTTAGCGCTCTTTCCTAAGATTAGCAAAGAGCGCTGAAGCGCAACAACGTACCTAATAGGGAGCACGATCTCATTTGGCAAGATGGGAATCATGGCCGGCTGGGGCTTCGAGCTTGACTGGTGGGGTAGCTTTGAGATCGTCGAAGAGGGCTTTTTCTTCACGAGCAATTGCATTGTAATCGTTCACTTTCTGCTTGTAAATATCGAATTGCTCTTGAAAAGCAG
Organism: Microcoleus sp. PH2017_35_SFW_U_B; assembly: GCF_020737865.1. Taxonomy (NCBI): domain Bacteria; kingdom Bacillati; phylum Cyanobacteriota; class Cyanophyceae; order Oscillatoriales; family Microcoleaceae; genus Microcoleus; species Microcoleus sp. PH2017_35_SFW_U_B. The sequence continues at coordinate 41,960 of NZ_JAEQDE010000046.1, read as the reverse complement.
CAACGCGCTCCTGCTGTTCGCGCACTCCATCGTTAAATTCTTGCACTTTTTGATTGTAATCAGATTTTTTTTGTTCAAACTGAAACACCTTTTCTGGAGAGCCGTTACCCTGTCGGTAAGATTCTTCAGCTTGTTCCTTAAAACGCATTAAATCCAATTGCAACGCATCTAGATTGCGTTTCTTCGATCCGAGTTCGAGATTGTGCTCTTTGATTGTTTGCTTGGTTTGTGCGAGACTTGCTTCTAAGGTCTCAATTTCAGGTTTGAGTTGCTGGGATTTCTCATCTAATTTTCGCACAATCTCTTGAGACAGATCGGCTAACTTTACCACTTGTTGGCGATCGCGAAAGTAACGCTGATAGTATTGTTCGAGTTCGACATCGCCGAGATAGCCGAGCTCTGTCCCCAGATACGAGTGCAATTCGTTAACATACAAAGCTATATCCTTTTGCTGGTATTGCTTCAATATGCTAGACAAGCGATCGTTTTTGATTTGCAAAGCAGCTTGTTTGAGTTGGGGTGTTAGCTTGTCGCGATCCGATGGACTGAGGCGAGTGTAAGCGGCATGGAGCATTTCATGGGCTGCTGTCACTTCCATCACGCCTTGAAATCGATCGTCTGTAACCGACTGAATCGCGATTTTGCCCGATTTACCGTTGGTGAAATAGCACCCAAAGATAATTAAGGTATCCTTCACCTTTTCTTTTGTTTGACAGATTTTAAAGAAGGTTTGCTTGGGTTCGATGGTTGGAGTTTGCCGGTAGAAAATTTGTTGCGCTTCCCGCGTCATGGTGGTGGCGGTGGCGAGACGTTCGATTGCTGCTGAAGGTGGCGCTACACCAATCCACTCGTCAAGCTGCGAATTTAAGACAATCCTAGAGATGGCCACAACTAGCACAATTATCCAGAAGTTCTGCGATCGAAATAAGTTTTTTATCGACCATTTTATATTCATAAAAATTTTGGTAAATCCATTTCTTTAAAAACTGCTAGGCGCAGATAACGCTGGTAGGTTAGTGACTCGGTGGAGGCGCTAATTTGAGTTTTTATTTGGGAATGTAGGATGCAAATTCATCGGAGCGCTACAGTTGAATTACAATTTTACCATTGAGTTACACCAGACGACCGATCGATCTGCCTTTCTTGTTCAAGAAAAGATGTCAAATGGGTTCTGTAGCCTTTCTCAGGTAGATGAGGTACAATGTGACCAACCCGACTGGACATGATATGAGTCGCGATCGCACAACTCGATCTGCAAGATACTGCTACAATCGTTAGCAGCATTGAACCGATCGATAAACTCATTGCTAATTTGGGCGATCGCACCAGAATCTTCATCTATATTACAGATGATACCTAGCACGACACTAACTAGATTTTGCCTTCTCCGAATTCCAGGCCAAGGTCTGACAGAAATATTTAGTTTTTGCTCTAAATCGATCGCTAATCCAATTATGTGACCTTCAATCCAGCCGCCGCATTTTTCTAAATTACCAACTTCTGCACTACTTACCGTCAATACTAAAAACGCATTTGATTGTTCCAGTAAATCAACGGACTCAAATAGAGTTGTCCAAGTGGTATTTCCCGCCAATACTTCCGACGCAATTTCTGCACCGCGACCCAATTCGCGGCGCAATATTTCTGCGGTCGATCGCGTGACATTTCTGGTACTGTTTTGACAAGGTGCGATCGATGTAATTACAGGCAACCATTCCCGCGATTTTTGTACTTGATACTGTGTTCCGGCTTCAGTTAATGCTATTGGTTGAGTCCAATCGTGTTGGCTGAGGATTTGGAAAAAATGAGCAAGTAATATATCTAGGTTTAAGTGTTCGCTATGAATAGAACTCCAAGCTGTCAGTAATGCCCAAGAAAAATTACCGAGAAATCCCCAAGCATTACCGTGAATCTGACGTGCTTTCGCCCAGGTTCGCACCGCCCTTAACAAGTTTATAAATAAATCCCAGGACAAATGTTGGCTGACTGTATCTACCATTAAATCCGCTTCCAAAGCACCTACTACGGCACTCCAACTGACGGCATCAAAAAATGGTCTAGCCTCTTGAGATAATGGTTCAATTATCTGGAATTGTCCGAGGGTTGTGGCAGAGAGTAAATCGACTGCCACTCCTTCTATTTCCATTCTCAATACTGGTACTCTCCCCGATTTTACCAGTTGGGAGCAATAGCACAATCCTGCTAATCTAGTTTGTACCTGTTTGAGGAATGTTTCTCCTGTTAAAGGGGCAGGAATTATACAAAGTAAATCTAAATCGCTGTGGCTGCTTTGTATGCCGATCCGCGCCGATCCAATTTGCTGTAATAATGGTTGGTAGCCTAAACATTCTTGACAGGCTTGGGTGACGATCGACTGAATTAGTTCTTGATGCAGTGTCTGTGTTTGGCTTAGTTTTGGATCGAGTTGGTTGATTATTTGTATTAGTGATAAGTTAGACTCATTTTCTCGTGTTTTTGCGCCGGGATTTTCTGGGGGAGTTGCCGATTTTAAAGGTATCCGATATCTAATCTCGAATGGTTCGTTATCGCGACGGCTAATTAGGGCGATCGAGTCTACTTGAAATTTGACTGGATGCCATTGGGAAAGTTCGGTTTTGGCGACTTCGGTTGTGTCAAATTGACCTACAGTTAAATGGGGTGTGAATCCGTTAGCTGATTTGCTACTTTGTTCATCACATTGCGGAAATATTTGTTGAAGTATTGCTTGTAATTGATGCAGTGGATCGGCAGGTTGAGGAATCGGATTTAACCATGCCGTACAGCTAGAAGAGTGCGTGAAAGTTTCAAAGTTTGATAAAGTTATAGTAAATGGTTCTAGTTTTGTCAGTGCTTGGGTAATGGCTGCTGCTGCTTCTGAAAAATATGATTCTGGCAGAAAACCATATATTATATTGATATGAGGCATCCAACGATGAAATTGCCGATCGCAACGGCGGCGAATACTTTGAATTGCAGGTAAAATGTCATCCGGTGGAATGATGACAACTGCACTTTTATAGACAGGTGAGATGGTTTGCAAACAGGTGATGGATTCTAGTTGGGTGAGGAGACCAAAATGATCTGAGGGATAGATTTTTCCTTCTGTATCTGGTATGGGATTGCAGGCAAATAATTCTATTTGACGAGATATCCAATCTCGGTTCTGACTCCGTAACATCATCCTATCTAACCGTCCCGCAAGTCCAGTTAGACTCATTAATGCTGCCAAAGGATTAGCCTGGGGATGGAAAGTGTATCCCGGATCTTCGGGATGCAGTGTTTGCCAAAGATCGATAAAATTGTTTGTCGTTAATATCTCTGCTGGTTCGTTGTCTTTGGCATTGAAATCGCCAACAATTAGACAATCTCCCGGCTGTGAGTTTAGGTATTCTAGCAAGATATTAAGTTGCTTATACCTGACTTTTTCAGAATTTTTATTGTAATCGCTGGTGAAATGGACGGCGGCGACATTGAGAGTTTTACTATTCAGCAACCACTTTCCTACTAATACCCGCTTCCGTGGCGAGTAGCGATATTCTACTAAAGTAAATGGCAATCGCGATAGCACTAATAAACCGTGCCATTCCAGCGTTTCGCCTTGGGGAGATTCGGAGATATGATAAGCCTGAACCCAATCCTCAGCTAATAATTTTTCTAATAAACGCGGTGTTACTTCTTGAAGGGCGATAATATCGGCATCACACTGACGCAGATGCTCTATAATTATCGGAATTCGCTGGGCTGTCTCGGTAAGTTCTGACTCGTAGAGATCTGATAATACGTTATAACTGACAATTTTTAATCTGGTTATCGTTACCGACTCTAAGGGCAAATTCCTGGCTTGCCAATTTTGTTGATTGTATTGGTAAATAGATCTAGTCGGGAAGTCTTTCACAAAGGTGGGATTTGATTGTTGAGGATCGATTTGCAGTTGCTGGTTTGCCGATTCTATATTTTCCGTGGCGACAACCCATGCCGCGACTGGTAATTCTCCAGTAGTAAACAAGTCTACCAGCCGATCGCGATCCCAAACAATTGTTTCCCCACATTTAACATAACGAATCCGATGCCAGGGAATATCGCCATCGACTGCCCATTCTGACAAAGGCTTTTCCCGCATATTACCAGAAATGCGATCGCTAAAACCAAGGCTAAAGGCACGATGGTCTAAACGACTATCCCATAAAATGCGATCGTAAATCTCGCGGATTGTCGCCATTTTGGGTTTTGGGGACTTTGGCTGTGACATGGCATGATGCGGTTATAGTTACGCGTATAACACGAATATAACTATATTGTACTACACGAAAAAGGCGATCGTGTCGGGTGCGATGGGTGTCGATAAGGTAGCTTATTCCCATTTCCCATTGAAGGTTCGTAGTGTGGACTTTAGTCCGCAACATACTGCGGACTAAAGTCCACACTACGAACAATTTTTGTTATGTTAATCGACCGGACTTGATATTACAGGCAATTATTAACTTGAAAAAATTGAAAGGGGATGATAATGCCTATCAGCTTCGGATTGGTGACTATCGAATAGGTTTTTATTTTGATGGCGAAACTGTTACTTTTGCCAGGGTGCTTCACCGGAAAGATATTTATCGCTACTTTCCACCATAAAACTGTTTTCACTCTGACAGAACGTTTTAGGTAACTTCTCCTTGTCCTTTGAAGTAGTAGATTAATGTATTTGTATCCGATTAGTTCCACAGGCGATCGCCCCTTACGACAAAAAGTGCGATCGCCATTTTCAACTACTAACCAGAAATCACCTGGTTCAGCAAATGAGCCTGAGAACCCTCAAGACGAGGGCCGTGAATCTGCACCACCATTGAAGCCAAATAATTGCCCCAACGAGCCGCTTTTTCAGCGCTCAAACCATTAGTAATTCCAAACAAAACACCGCCTGCAAAAGCATCGCCAGCACCCACAGTATCGATCGCCTTTACCGGATATCCAGCCACATCTACAATCTGTTTGTTTTCCACTACCATGCAGCCTTTGTCCCCATTTGTGATAAAAGCCAAATCCGAAATCTCGCTCATCTTGCGAGCGCACTCTTCCAGAGATTCCTCCTTGAAAAAGCTCCGAACTTCGTCAGAGTTGCAAAAAATGACATCGCAATATTCCGAAACCACCTTGTGAAAATCATCCGCAAATCGATCGACCAAAAAGCCATCCGAAAAAGTAAAAGCCACCTTCACACCCAGACGCTTAGACTGTTCCATCGTCTCAATACTAGCCTTTCTGGGCTCGGTCGCATCCCAAAGATAGCCCTCAACATAACTGTACTTGCAATGAGACAGGCGATCGACATCAATATCAGTCGCCGCCAGAGTAGTAGAAACCCCCAAATTAGTACACAGCGTGCGTTCCGCATCCGGCGTAGTCAGCACGACACAAGTACCCGTGGGCCCATTCGACTCAGTAGCAGGATGCACATTAAAATCAATCCCAGCCTCCAGCAAATCTTGGCGGTAAAATTCGCCGTTAGTATCCTTAGCAACCTTCCCCGAATAATAGCCTTTACCGCCACTCTGAGCCAAACCAATCATCGTATTTGCCGCAGAACCCCCCGATCGCATTTGCAGCGAATTGTGTTCCAAATCGTGCAAAATTCCCCCCTGTGTTTCCGAATTCATCAGCGTCATTGCGCCGCGATTCAGCCCGTGCTTGACCACAAAATCATCTTCGACTAATGCTAGGATGTCTACAAGGGCATTGCCCACGCCAAACACATCTACGGAACCGGATTCTGGATTGTTTTCTGTCATCACTAATTTTTGGTTTACACTAACTATCAACTCTATAATAAATCGGATGAAAGTCAATATCCTTGCATCCCCAAATCCAAATCCTCAATCCCCAATCCCCAATCCCCAATCTAAAAATCCCCAATCCCCAATCTAAAAATCCTCAATCCAAAATCTAAAATCTAAAATCCAAAATCGATATGACTTCTCTCCCACCTCTGATTCAGCAGATGTTGCAGCCCGGGTTTTACCCGCACGGGGTGACAGAACCAGTGCAACTAATTCAGACTCACATTTCCTTTGTCCTGCTGACTGGAGATTATACTTACAAAATCAAGAAACCAGTCGATTTTGGCTTTTTGGACTATTCGACTGTGGAGAAACGGCAGCATTTCTGCATCCAAGAATTGGAAATGAACCGACGCACAGCACCGGAAATTTATCTCGAAGTTTTGCCAATTATTCAAAGTGGCGATGCGTTTCAATTTGGCAGTAATTCACCAGATGTAAATCCCACCCAAGTTGCTGTAGAATACGCGCTTAAAATGCGGCAGTTTCCTCAAGATTCACTGTTGCTCAGTTTGTTGGAACACGGACTATTGACCGAGCAAATTATGGCAGACTTAGGGCGCGAAGTTGCTAGGTTTCACAGCACGGCAGTTAGTAATAGCTACATTCGCAAATTTGGCGAAGTCACTCAGATTCGTACAGCAATAGATAACAACTACCGGATTTCCCAAAAATATATCGGCGGGCCGCAGACTGCGAGTCAATATCGGGAAACTAAAGATTATACTGATGCGTTTTTTGATGAAAATCAAGACTTGTTCGAGCGACGGATTGCTAACAATAAAATTCGCGAGTGTCACGGAGATTTGCACTTGCGGAACATCGCTTGGTGGCAAGATAAAATATTGCTGTTTGACTGCATTGAATTTAACGAGCATTTTCGCTTTGTGGATGTCATGTACGATATTGCTTTCACAGTCATGGATTTGGAATCGCGGGGGCGCCGAGATTTAGGCAATGTTTTTCTCAATACTTATGTCGAACAAACAGGCGATTGGGAAGGACTGCAAGTGCTGCCGCTGTATTTGAGCCGTCAAGCTTATGTGAGAGCAAAAGTAACTTCGTTAATGTTGGACGATGAAGCGGTTTCTACTAATGAAAAAGCACAGATTTCACAGAGTGCCGCTCATTACTACAAACTGGCTTGGGAATACACAAAGCCGCGCTCGGGAAAGTTAACTTTGATGTCTGGTTTGTCTGGTTCTGGGAAAAGTACAGCGGCTCGATATTTGGCCCGCCACACTGGGGCGATTCACATTAGATCCGATGCTGTTCGCAAACATTTAGGGGGAATTCCTTTAAATGAACGCGGTGGTCAAGATTTGTACTCGGATGAGATGACGGCACGGACTTATGGTAGATTGTTAGAGTTGGGGATAATGCTGGCTGACCGAGGTTGGGATGTGATTTTAGATGCTAAGTTCGATCGCCAAAACTGGAGAACCGATGCGATGAATCTGGCTCAATCCCACGGCTTGCCCCTGCAAATCGTTTACTGCACCGCACCAATGGCAGTATTGCGACAACGACTGCAACAGCGCAGAGGCGATATTGCCGACGCCACAGCAGAACTATTGACCTCGCAGCAAGCAGAAGCAGAACCTTTTACACAATTAGAGCAAATTTCTCTAAACGTTGTAGATACCGCACAAGACTTAGATGTACAATTAAATTTGATTTGTGGGAAGTAGTTGGAGTGCGATCGCCCGCGATGAATTTCATTCTCTGCTAATATTGTCAATATCTTTCTGTATTATTACAAAAATAACTTGCAGCTCATGGCAAAATTTAACGGAGACTCCAAGGGGTTTAACCCCGCGCTGATCTGGTTCGTGTTGTTTACCGTTGGGTTTCGCTTAGTAGGATGTAGTCTGCCCGTGAGTATTGGCCTTGGTGTCCTCGGCGGCGTGGCAGCAGGCTTAATGGTTGCTTGGTGGCACAATGAACTACTACTCAACCCGAATACACGTTCCAAGGAGAAAACCTCGGATGCTATCCTCAATAAAGAAGTCGTGGAAGTAGACGGGCATAAATACAAAACCTCCCGGCGTGAGCCTACTTCATTCTTTGACTGGCTATCAGAGCCTGAGGATCGTCGCTAGCACCGATTTGTTTTTAGTATTGAGTTTTGAGCTTTAATTTTAACAGTGTAAACTTCAAAACTCAATCATAAAAATTAAACTTTTAGACCAAAATAGTTAGCAGATCCCTGCCACTCCCAAGCTTGCCTATTTTAAAAATATAGCGGTTCTCAGAAAGATGAAGTACGTTGTTGGGCTTTAGCCCTCTGAGTTTATCTGAGTTTAGTGGTTATATAAGCTGTCAGTCATACCTCATCTTTTTGAGAAAAGCCATATCTGCGTTTATCTCGGTACATCTGCCTTTAATCTGTGGTTTTCGTATTAATAAAATCTTGGCAATAACTCTACCAATGCCCAATGCCCAATGCCCAATTCCCAATTCCCAATTCCGAATTCCCGCTAACGAGCAATTTTAATTACTTCCTGAATGTTTGTATTTCTGTCTAAACTTTTACCGCTGTTTATTTATCCTTTGGGGTTCAGTTGCCTGTTAATGATGGCGGCTTTAATCGTGCTTTGGAAGCATCCCAAATGGGCGGCAGCACCAATGGCTGGGGCTCTAATTATTTTACTGCTTGGGAGTAGCGGTTGGGTGTCAAAATCGTTAGTGCGATCGCTCGAATGGCAAAATTTACCAACCGCCGAGTTCCCTCAAGCTGAAGCGATTATCGTGTTGGGTGGCGGTGTGAAAGCAGGACTAGCGCCCCGCCCTTGGGTAGAATTGGGGGAAGCGGGCGATCGTATAATATACGCTTCCCGACTTTACCGTCAAGGCAAAGCTCCCCTGTTAGTGCTCAGCGGCGGTAGAGTAGATTGGAAAGGTGAGGGCTCTCCCGAATCGGCAGATATGGCAGAAATTGCCCAAACAATGGGCATACCGGCATCAGCAATTCTGCAAGATCCCGATTCCCACAACACCTATCAAAATGCCGTCAACGTGCGGCAAATCTTAGACGCAAAAAACATCAAAAAGCCCGTTTTGCTAGTGACATCGGCGATGCACATGACTCGATCCCTCTTGATTTTTCAGCGCCAGGGAATAAAAGTAATCCCAGCACCAACAGATTTTCAGATAACCCAGCAGGATATCGCCACATCTCAAAGCAACGGGCTAGCATTCGCCCTCGACTTATTGCCGGATACCTATTATCTACACCAATCTACTAAAGCTCTAAAAGAATACATCGGCTTAATCGTATATCGCCTGCGGGGATGGCTTTAATGGATTTTAGATTCTGGATTTTGGATTTTGGATTGCAGAATTTTAACTAATATCAAGCAAGAACAATCAATGCAACAATATTGATGATGATTCTTGTGGGATGGGCGTCCCGCCCGTCCTCTCTGGACGGGCGGGACGCCCATCCCACGAACTTCTGTAAATTATTTAATTTGCGATCCTAAAAATCTACCCAGCGACGCACCAGCACGACAATCTCTGAATAAACTAACTCAACGCACGATTTTTTATAAATCTTATAAATTCTAAAATCCCAAATCTAAAATTCGAGGATTTAATGTGTTAAATTAAAGTAATCACACCAAATATTTGCCACAGTCGCCCCCAAACAATTATGTTGCCCCACGAGCTACAAAACATTGTCCCAGAACCGACTCCAACGGCTGAAATTTTTCAGAGACATCAAGTTGTCCGTGAGTTTTATGACGAAGTTAAATACCGTCAAGAATTTGAGCTTTATTGCCAGTGGTATTATGCTACAGCCAAGCAGCACCAACAAGAATTGCAGAAAATGCAGGGAGATTTTAATATATTCGCTTGGTTCCGTCGCGGACATACTCCGGGCACGTAAAAGCGCGGGGATTCTAAGGTCAAACTGCGATTGCATGGCCTGTCTAACATCACCTAACTCGGGCGGTTGATGCCAAGAAAAACAAGCAAGTTATTCTTGGCAGGGTTTTCATCCTGTCCATCGATCGGATATGGCCTCGGCGGTAGCCGTTTTCAACAAATATCCCTATTTCAACTGCTCGAATAAATACCTCTTTCTTGCAGTTGCTGAATAAAAAACTCTTCCAAAGAAGGCTTAGCCAAATTCATCCCAATTAGCTGCCCTCCCATCACGCTCAAATTAGCAATAAAGTCCTTCGGATGTCCCTGCAAATGACCGTACCATAAATCATTATCAACTTCCATATCCGGTATCCATTTTTGCAGAATATTCAAATGGCCACCCTTACCTTGAACTCGGTAAGTTTTAGTATTACCCAAAAGTTCATCGATCGCACCAACACAGATTAACTCACCGCGAGCCAAAATTGCCACCCGATCGCAAATCTTCTCCACATCCGAGAGTACGTGCGAATTAAAAAAAATCGTTTTCCCTTGATTTTTCAGCGATAAAATTATCTCCCGCATCTGATAGCGCCCCATCGGATCTAAACCAGACATCGGTTCGTCCAAAAATACTACATCGGGATTGTTAATCAAAGCTTGAGCCATGCCGATCCGTTGCAGCATTCCCTTAGAATACTGGCGCAACTGTTTTTTAATTGCCGCCGATTGAGCTAGCCCAACTAAATCTAGTAAATGCGGAATTCGCTGCCGCTGAATCGAGGGGGGGATTTGAAATAAGCCCGCCGCAAATTGCAAAAATTCCCAGCCCGTGAGATAATCGTAAAAATAGGGATTTTCTGGCAAATAGCCGACTCGTTGCTTCACAGTGCGATCGCCCAAAGGCTTCCCCAACAACAGCGCCCTGCCAGAAGTCGGCCGCACTATCCCCAGCAAAGTCTTCAGCAGCGTAGTTTTCCCCGCTCCATTCTGCCCTAACAGCCCGAAAGTTTCCCCCTCAGAGACAGTCAGAGTGCAATTTTTGAGCGATTCAATCTTTTCGTTCATCCAGAAGCCAGTACGGTAGAACTTCCCCAGATCGAATGTTTGCACCACTGGGGTAGCCCCTGGCATCTGGGTGGAAGTTGGCGCATCTATAACAGGTTCCATTTTCGTCATAAAAATAAGTAGCACCTGATTATATTGTATTGCATAAGTCCCTTAATAATTGCTCCATTTAATGTTAAACTAAGATTAGCTGCACTTAAAATATTCTGAATATGGAACGTTCAAAAATTATTGCTATTATCACCGGCGTCATTTCTGTAATCCTAGCAGTTGCCTACCTGCTGCTCGTCACTCTCCTCGACTTCCGAGGCGAAATGGTTCCCGCACCTCAAAGTCAGTTGCCAGTATCGCTGCAAGTTCAGCAATTGGCGACAGTTAATCAGACTTTGCCCTCACATTAGTTATTGGTTATTGGTTATTGGTTATTGGTTATTGGTTATTGGTTATGGCAATAATAACTAACAACTGCCAACTGCCAACTGCCAACTGCCAACTGCCAACTGCCAACTGCCAACTGCCAACTGCCAACTGCCAACTAACAACTAACAACTAACTAATACACATGAATTGCTTTCATCATGTGATATGCAACTAGCAACTGCGTCAAAGCTAGCGGGTAACTTTGCAAAACTTCGCCAGTTGTGCCGATTAGTTTGCCAATTTCCGGGTTGCCTTGGGCACTGCAAAATCCCCGCAGGTGGGGCATTTCGTTGCACAAAATCTTTTCCAGTTCGTTTACTTGTTCGCTCGTAGCGTGGGAGTCTACTTCTAAAACATCTACTGGTTTCCCCATATCGCGATCGAGTCCCAAACGAATGGCCGGTTTAAAACTATCGCTGCCTTGAGCTAAAATCTCAGTAAAATCAGGGTGAGGAATTGTTGGTCTCAGGACTAAACGCACGCTCAAATTTGATTCTTTGTCGGCTTCTGGCGGGTAAAAACTAACTACAACATCGGCAAATTTGCGCTGGGGGCGAATATAATTTTCTGAATCCGGTTCCCGCTTTTCCATTTCTGCAAGTACCTGTTCTTCAGTATAACCGCGCTTCATAATATCGCGCTTAACTTTCCACTGAGTTCGCAACTCTTCTGGGGGAGCAAGATACACTTTGACATCGTAAGAATCGCGGATGGTTCGGGTTGAGTAACCCAGCAAACCTTCAACTATTACAAATTTTTCTGGCTTGATGTATTCCGGGGGATCGAATGTACCTGAGTGGTGGTTGTATATGGGTTTGAGAATTGCTTGACCTGTACGCAGCAGGCTGAGGTGCTGCTGCATGATGTCGAGGTAATTGCAGTCGGGATGCAGTGCTGTGAGCCCGATTTCGGCGCGCTGCTGTCTGTCATACCTATGATAGTCGTCTGTGCAAATCACAGTGACATTTTCTGGCCCCAATACTTGGGCAATTCCCCGCGTCAGGGTGGTTTTGCCTGCTGCGCTGTCTCCGACAATACCGAGAATGATTGGTCGATCGCTCATTGTTGTTACCCCGACGGACAATAGCAAATTTTTTCTGAATCTTAAATCTTATCAAAATTGTACTCGATCCGATCGCTAATCGCATGGTTTGACTTGCTCCCTTCCCGAGTTTCCCCATGTGTAAAATTATTGTATTATTTCTTAATAAAATGTGGCACCAGAGACTCAGGGATGATATGACGAAAAAATCACGCCCATTTCTCGATCGCCCGCCATGTCGATCGTACTTTTAAATCCAGCTATACTAAGAATTTCGGGAAAATTAGCCCCGCCAACTGTGCCAGTAAGTCCATGAGTGTAGTGTAAATTGCAACAGCGGTGGGAATAGTGCGATATGTTTGTTTTCAAAACGGGTACCAAGCAGTCAATCAACTTACCAGTCAATCAATCTACATGGAGGGCGATCGAATTTACCCACAACATGAAGTTTTTGGCAAAGCTTTTGTTGTGCCTGACAAATTAGTATACATTTGAGTCAAGGAGGCATTCGTACATCAAAAATAGGGCCAATCGCTCTTTCTCCCTGCTTCAACAAGTAGTTTCATGAAAAAAAAGATTTCGATGCACCGTGCGTAAGTTTTGAATTTAAACCAATCTTATAGCGGTTCTCAAAAAAGTGAGGTATGCCCGATGCCCGATGCCCTATCCCCGATGCCCATGAGTACCTCATCTTTCTGAGAAAGGCTATAAGTTTAACTAACTTCCTAGCAAGCTGATGAATCAACTATCTTTTGAAAAATTCAGGGGCAGTATTTTAATTATTGACGACACTCTTAACAATTTAAGTTTACTGGAGCGAATCTTGTCGAAAAAAGGCTATGAAGTACGACTTGCATCTAGCGGCCAACGGGGACTCGAAGCTGTGGAGTTGACTCAACCTGACTTAATTTTGCTAGATATTATGATGCCTGGGATCGATGGCTATGAAGTTTGCAGTCGCTTGAAAGCTAGCGATCGCACTCGCGGCATTCCCATTATTTTTCTGAGTGCTTTGGTAGAAGTTTCTCATAAGGTGAAAGCCTTTAATATTGGCGGGGTGGATTACATTATTAAACCTTTTGAAGCAGTAGAAGTGCTAGCTAGGGTTGAAAATCAATTGCGGCTGCGGGAATTAGAACTGCAACTTACGCATAAAAATCAGATGTTGCAGCGGGAAATTGCTTCTCGGGAAGAGGCAGAAATTGAAACGCGGTTGCTCTTGGAAACAACCAAATTTCAGAAAGAAGAAATTGAAGAATTGCTCTTAAATATTTTGCCTAAACCGATTGCCGATCGCTTGCAGGAAGGACAAAGCATAATTGCTGACAGCTTTTCGGATGTCAGCGTTTTATTCGCTGATTTGGTGGGATTTACAAATTTTGCATCTCAAAAAAGTGCGGCAGAAACGGTGAAAGTTCTCAATCAAATTTTTAGTCAATTCGATCGGTTATCGTTAGAGCACGGTTTAGAGAAAATCAAAACTATTGGTGATGCTTACATGGTAGTCGGCGGTTTGCCCCAACCGCAAGAAAATCACGCAGAGGCGATCGCCCAAATGGCACTCGATATGCAAGCTGCTCTCGCTAGCTTCAATCTCAAACACAATCAAACTTTTAGTCTCCGCATTGGGATAAATATTGGTGGGGTGGTGGCGGGAGTCATTGGTTTAACTAAATTTAGTTACGATTTGTGGGGGGATACAGTGAATGTTGCTCACCGGATGGAATCAAACGGTATTCCGGGAGAAATTCAGGTGACTGCTGCGGTTTATGAGCGTTTGAAAGATAATTTTTCCTTTAAAATGCGCGGTGCTGTTGAAATTAAAGGTAAAGGAGAAATGATGACTTATTTGTTGCTCGGGCGAAAGTAGTCAGTAGTCAGTAGTCAGTAGTCAGTAGTCAGTAGTTAGTAGGGGCGGTGCCCCCGTGCCCGCCCTCTTAGTAGTCAGTTGTCAGTTGTCAGTTGTTATTTGTTGGTTGTTATTTGTGAGTTGTTATTTGTTGGTTGTCAGTTGTGAGTTGTTGGTGATAATTAATAACAACCAATTCCCGATGCCCTCTTTGGCCGATGCCCAATGCCCAATTTCCAATTCTCATATATTAGATTTACTGAACATTAACAAGTATTTTTAGGCACACTGCATTGGCGCATTAATACGCAAGACACCAGTGTTTTGCGTTCATATAAGGCATTTAATATTAACCGCAGAAACTTATACGTAAGTAATTAACTCTAATCCCGATCGTCCCAGTATAAAATACTATTCCGTAGTAGATCAGTAGAATTTTAGCTCGAAAGCTCGAAAATTATGCTGTTTATGCCCTAAGATAGATACACTAACTATTTTCAACTTAATTCCTGGCTTGGGGTCAGCCAATATGGATGCAACAATAGATGCAGTACATTTGACTGCGGTAATGCCTGGAGATCGCCCGATCGCGAATTTTACACCGATTTATCGAACCGCTTTCGGGGCTGTGGGCGATTGAAACCGCTAACCCGCCTGTAGCAAACTCTTGTAGTTTCCCGATCGGCGCGAAACGACCAAAAATCTAGATATTCCGGGCGCAATTCCTGCCCGCAGTATAAAAACCTACGCCCGCAGTTACCGATTTGTTGTGGACTTCTGCGAGGCGGTTGTGCCAGAATGCGATCGTCGAGTTGCATCGCGTGACAGTTAATTGCATCGCTCGAAATAGTCATCAAGCAAACAGATATTCCAGGACGAAATCGAAAGGAGGTCAGTTATTTTAAAATATATGAAAGATTCCTATCTGGGAAGTTTTATTTATAGTAACCTGCCAGATAAAATGGGATAAATCTTAGCACAAATAGACGCCGGATCGGCAATAAATTCCAGCCGCAATCCGAAGTAGTTAGACAGGGAGATACCAACAAGATTCATGGGAAAGTTGTGTTGTAATGCTAGTAACTATGATGCACGAATTTTACGATGCGCTGGCAGATTTAGCAATCTATGAAGATGCCGCACCGACAAAGCGAAAACAAATCCTAAAACGTGTTTTTGTAATTCAAAAAAACCTCAAAGAATTCGCGCAGCGTAACCCGAATAGTCACCAGCACAAATTAGATCTGGTTGAAGCAGAATGGCTTCGCATTTTTGGGAAGACTACAGAAGCAATGGAACTTTACGATCGAGCTATTGCCGGAGCTAAAGCTAACGATTTTTTGAATGAAGAAGCTCTTGCTTGCGAACTCGCTGCTAAGTTTTACCTGTCATTGGGAAGAGAAAAAATTGCTACAGTCTACATGATAGACACCTATGATTGCTATCTGCGCTGGGGAGATCGAGCCAAAATTGATGAATTAGAAAAATGCTATCCTCAATTGTTGTCAGCGATTTTGCAGCCTGCTAAACTCGCTACAGATTCATTAGCAACCTTCGCGATACCTGTCAAACAAAATCAATCTGTACCTTCATTGATGAATCCGTCTGTGTCGGCGACAGTCTCAGATTTTGGGAATTTTTCAACTCTGCTAAAAGCTTGTCAAGCGCTTTCTAGTGAAAGAGATCTCGATCAACTAATTGCCAAACTGATACAACTGGCGATGAGAAATACAGGCGTTGACAAAGGAGTGCTGATTTTGCAAAACGGCAATCAATGGGAAATTGCTGCTGCAAGAGCGATCGACAATTTGGGTGTCGATCGGGCGATCGACTTATCATCCGCAACACTCGATAAAAACAGCGATATCCTGCCCCTAAACATTGTTGATTGCGTTAAAGAATTGTTAAAACCTGTGATTTTGCGGGACATTCCTCAACAATGTGATTGGGAGTCCGACTCCTACATCCTCAAATACCAACCGCAGAGCCTGTCGTGTTTGCCGATTCTCGATCGAGACAAGTTAGTCGGCATTTTGTATCTAGAGAATCTGTTAACTGCAAGAGTTTTTACGCGCGATCGGCTGCAATATCTCAATCTCCTGTGTTCTCAAGCAGCCATCAGTTTGTCAAATGCTCTGCTATATAAAAATTCTCAGGATTACAGCCAAAAATTAGAGCGAATGCTAACAAAAGTCAGCCGAACAGAAGTTCAGCTTGCCGAGCAAAAACAAATGCTGCAAGCGATTCTTGATGTCGCTCCGATTTGGATTTGGATGGTTAATCCTCATGGAAAAGTACACTTTTTCAACAACACTTTTTGTCAAGATATCGGTGTGCCTCTCTCCGCTTTACTAGCTGTCGAACATTACAAAGATATACTAGGAGAAAATGCAGCGAATTGCCTGGTTTCAGATGCAGCCTGTCTTGCCCAAGATTCGCCCCATTACTCCAACGAAACTCTAATGTTTGTGGACGGCAAACTGCACTATTTAGAAGTCACAAAAGTGCAGTTAAAAAAATCCGATGGCGAGAGGATCGGGATTATTGGTTTGGGTGTTGATGCCACCGAGCGTAAGCGAGCACAGGAACTTTTGCAAGAGCAAAATCAGCGCCTCGAACAAACTTTAAAAGACTTACAACAAACGCAACTGCAACTCGTACAAAATGAGAAAATGTCGGCTTTAGGTAATTTAGTTGCCGGAGTCGCCCACGAAATTAACAATCCGATTGGGTTTATTTCGGGCAATTTAAGTGAAGCTAAAAGAAGTTTCGGGGATGTAATAGAACACTTAGAATTGTATCGCTCTGATGCACCCAAATCGGAAATTGCGAACCATGCCGAAGAGATAGATATCGATTATCTCTTGGAAGATTTACCGAAGATGATTAATTCCATGCAAGTCGGGTGCGATCGCATTTCCAGCATCAGCACCAGTTTGCGTACATTCTCCCGAGGCGATAAAGACTACAAAGTTCCTTTTAATATTCACGACGGCATTGATAGCGCTATTTTGATTTTGAAACACCGTCTAAAAGCTAACGAAAATCGCCCGCAGATTGAAGTGATAGCTAAATACGGTAATATCCCTAAAATTGAATGTTTTCCCGGTCAATTAAATCAAGTTTTTATGAACTTACTTGCCAATGCGATCGATGCCTTAGAAGAGTTAAATATTGGACGCACTTTTCACGAAATTGCTGTCAATCCCAACCGCATCACGATTTGCACTAATTTAATTGGGGAAGATTATATTATAATTCAAATTGCTGATAACGGAACCGGGATGCCAGAAGAAGTAAAAAAACAGATATTCGACCATTTGTTCACGACAAAAGCTGTCGGGAAAGGAACGGGATTGGGGTTGGCAATTGCCCATCAGATTGTGGTAGAAAAACATGGCGGCACTATCGAGGCGAAGTCCCAGTCTGGAGTTGGCACTGAGTTTGCGATCGTTTTGCCTGTGAAAGTGAAAGGATAAATATTAATTAAAATTAAAGGTTTTTTGGGCGATCGCGTGATAAAATCTAATTTTACCAGTCAATTCTCTTAGAGGGTTTTTCAAATGCCCTACAGCCAATTTAGGCTCGAACAAATCAAATCAGAATTTGGAATAACTCTCTGCGAGCAATTCGGACTTTTTGCAGAGATTCCAGAGGCTAACTACAGCCAGTTTTTGTCGGAAACCCTAGAGTACAATATTCCGCTAGCTTTGGCAATTAACTCGGACAAATCTCGATCGGAAATGATTGTATAGCCTTTCTCAAAAAGATGAGGTATGACTGACAGCTTATATAACCCTTAAATTAAGAGGGCTGAAGCCCAACAACGTACCTCATCTTTCTGAGAACCGCTGTAGCACCAATCTTGATTGAACTCAGAAAACAATTTGACAATCGAATAGCTTTATTTTCCGGTAAAGATTTTACGGTAGATAGCCTGAGAGGTTTAAACGGATTTTGCGATTTCCTGATTAGCCAATCGCCGGAACAGTTAATTATCGAAGCGCCGGTTATTGCTTTAGTCGAAGCCAAAAATGATAATATAGAATCTGGTTTGGCTCAATGTATGGCTGAAACGATCGCAGCTCAATTGTTTAACCAACAAAAAGGCAATGAAATTAAGAAGGTTTACGGAGTTGTGACAACGGGAAGTCTCTGGAAATTTATGCAGCTAGAAGAACAAACTATATCGATCGATATCAATGAGTATTTTGTGGGCAATCCTGGCAAAATTATCGGTATTTTGAAAAGTTTTATCGAATAACGTTGTACAATTTGTTTGTAGTGAGGACTTTAGTCCTTCTATTGATTCGGACTGAAGTCCTCACTACGAACCAAATTACTAAGTTGGTAAGTTCAATTTGATTATTTGTCCCACTGATACTTCGTGCTTATGAGTTGCTACTACCACGGCGCCTTCTAGTCGCGGATCATAACATCCAACCCAAGCAGCAGGATGGCATTCGTGCACTAAATACCCGTACAGCCAAATTGCTCCTCTACCTTCAATGACAATTCCTTGGCTGAATTGAACATTTTGAGGGATTTTCAAACCTTGTAAATCATCTGGTATAATAATACCGTCTTGAGTAGTAATTCGTAAGCGTAAATGTTGGTAGGCTAAACCGTCTTGAGTTTGATGCGGGATTATTGTTAATTCAATAGGATTCATTGGATGCAAAAATGTTGAATGTTTTTACAGAATCATATCATGTCCGATAGCATGGGCGGGGGCGGGTTTATGAGATTGTAGATTATGGGCAATTATTGTTGGTGAACCCGCCCCTACAAAATTTAACATCATACAATTCCGAATCAAACAGACATGATATCATATATAGCATTTATCAGAAAGATGAGGTATGACTGACAGCTTATATAACCGCTTAAACAAAGAGAGCCCAAGCCCAACAACGTCCGCGAACCTATCTGAGAAGGGCTATACCTTTTAGGGCAAATTTGGAATTCGATCGCCCACTTTGAGTCCCAACTGGGCCGCCCTACCGCCTTTGAGCTCGATCACTCCGTCAACGGGAACATCGGGGCCGTAGTTGGGGCAGGTGTCGCTCAAACAGGGCGGTACGTTGGGAATTATCGCCTGCACTACCCCTTCGCGCAGAAAAATCATATCCAGCTCGATTTGCACGTTTCTCATCCAGAAACGCACATTGCGCGGGGGGGCGATCGCGAAAAGCATTCCCCTGTCATCGGGCAATTCTGTGCGAAACATTAAGCCAATTGCTTGTTCTTGGGGAGTTTTTGCCACTTCCAGCCCGATCGCCCGATCGCCCAAAATCGCATTCACTGAAACTGGTAAAAGTTGACCCATATCCATCCCACCAAACATTGAGATAAAGTTTGATTCAGTCAAATTAAATCTTCCTGAAACTACTCCTAAATAGTTACCAGAATTTTTATTTTGCATCACAGTTTGGTTCTCAGAAATAGAAATGTTCAAATCGCTAAACTTGATGCCTTCTGTCAAGACAATTTTATCATTGCCGCTGCCAAAATCTGTAATAACATCGGCTTGGGTGACAGTAGATGCAGCAGAGGTGCTTTCAATCACAAATAAATCATCGCCCGCGCCTCCTGTCAAGATATCTTTGCCATCGCCGCCGATTAGTAAATCGTTCCCCCGATCGCCATTAATCGCATCTTCACCTTGTCCTCCATAGATTGTATCGCTTCCTTGACCTCCAAACAGCGTATCGGCGCCTTCGTTTCCGGCGATCGAGTCATTGTCGCGATCGCCAAAAATCAGGTCATTCCCCGCCAAACCTTGAATAGTGTCATTCCCTGCAAATCCTCTCATAGTATCGCTTCCGGGAGTTCCCAGAAGAAAATCGAAGCCGAAAGTACCGCCGATGTTAACCATTTTGCGTTTAATGATGCGTTTCATAAGAGGAAGATTTGGCGATCGGCATCCGCCAACCGGTACCAAAAGCTCGATCGCTAATTTTCAAACCCGGGGCTGCTTGTCGCCGTTTAAACTCCGATTGCCTGACTAATTTTACTACACGCTTAACCACGGCTTCATCGTGTCCCGCCGCGATAATTTGTTGGGCAGATTCGTGATGTTCTATCAACCGCTGCAAGATGTCATCCAAAATATCATAAGCAGGCAAAGAATCTTGGTCAACTTGCCCCGGTTTCAGTTCAGCACTCGGCGCTTTATTGATAATATTAACTGGAATAATTTCGCTATCAGGGGACGAGAGTACAGCCCCTACATATCCCCCTGCATTCAGCCACCGACAAAGCGAATAAACGCGAGTTTTTGGCACATCGGAAATGACTGCCAATCCGCCATTCATATCGCCGTATAGAGTGCAGTAACCCACCGACATTTCCGATTTATTGCCTGTGGAAAGCAGCAAATGTCCGAATTTATTAGAAATCGCCATCAACAGATTGCCGCGAATGCGCGATTGGATATTTTCCTCGGCAATTCCGAAAGTGGTATTGAGAAACAAATCGCCGAGAGTGCGATCGTAAGTTTTCATCAAATCGCCGATCGGCAACATTTCGATCGCAATTCCGAGATTTCGGGCTAACTCCAAAGCATCATTAACCGAATGATCCGAACTGTAAGGAGAAGGCATCAGCACCCCTAACACATTTTCGGGCCCGATCGCGCAACTGGCGATCGCCGCCACCAAAGCCGAATCTATCCCGCCACTCAAACCAAGTACAACCTTAGAAAAACCGCATTTGCGAACATAATCTCGCACTCCCAAAACCAAAGCAGCCCAAATTTCCGCATCCCCGAATGGCGGTTCAAAACTTAAATCTGTTGTAGAACTTAAATCTGTTGTGGAACGGGCATCTTGCCCGTTCCCGCCACTGCCAATTAAACCTAGTTTTTGTCCTTCACCTAATCCCAAATCAGTTGTGGAACGGGCATCTTGCCCGTTCCCACCCCCCATCAAATCTTGTTTGTTTTCGTCATATTCCAGCACAGCAAAATCCGTTTCAAAAGAAGCCAATACCCGAATCAAATTCCCCTGACGATTCACCGCAAAACTGCTGCCATCAAAAATAATATCATCATTTCCGCCTACCTGATTAGCATAAACAATCGGTATTCCTGAACGGATGACACTGTGCTGCAACATCGCCGATCGCACTCCCCGCTTGCCAACAGAATAAGGCGATGCCGACAAATTCACCACTAAATCCACACCCAATTTTGTCAAATCGGAAATAGGATCGCCCACGTAACTGCGTTTACCCCAAAACTCCTCATTATTCCACAAATCCTCACAAATTGTCACACCAATTTTGACTTCGCCAATAGTGAAATAATTACTGTTTTGTCCAGGTTCAAAATATCTATCTTCATCAAATACATCATAGGTAGGCAACAAGCGTTTATGAAAAACTTGTTGCACTGCGCCATTTTGCAACAAAACAGCACTGTTGAATAATAACTTCTCGCCTAGTTTCACAGCATCAGCATTAGGTACGGCAGTGCCGACAATGACTGCTAACTCCGGTGGTAAAGCTTGCGCCAGTTGTTCCAAATGTGCGGCGGCAATTGCAATGAAACTCGGGTTCATCAACAAATCGCGCGGCGGATAACCCAGCAGGGAAAGTTCTGGCGTTAGTAATAAGTTTGCGCCCTCAATCTGCGCTTGTTTCGCCGCCTCCAGAATTAGGTTGGAGTTGCCACAGATATCACCAATAGTAGGGTTGAGTTGTGCGATCGCAATTTTCATATTACCAAGTCACCTAATAAATCTTGCTAGCAGTCCGCTCGCGCGGACTCAATTTCCTATAGTCTTAGACTTGAATGTAGGGAAACATTACCAGAAAGAATTGGTTGAAAGCCTCTCCCTTTTAAGGAGAAAGTTAAATCAGACGATTCATTACTTCAATCCACTTCCTTCTAGGTAGAGGTCGTTGTCAACTGTCAACTGTCAACTGTCAACTGTCAACTGAATCAGATTTGTAACGCTTCAATTCTTCCTCAATAAAATGATTGACCAAATCCCGGTAGAGTTTTTCTACCACATCAGGATTCAAACCCGATTCCAAAGCCCACTCGCGTCGCTGTTGTAACATAGCCTGAAAGCGATCGGGCGCTCTAACGCTCGCTTCACTCGTTTTGAACCTGGCTGCTGCAATGACGTATTGAAATCTCTTGCTCAAAGCATCGATCACTTCTCGATCGATGATATCAATTTCCTCGCGAACTTCATGAATATTAGCACATTGATCTGGGTCTTTCATCTGCTGCACTCCTTAATAGATTGTTTTCTCATATTACTCAATTGAACTCGTAATGTCAGTCGATTTTAGATTTTAGATTTTAGATCTTAGATTGACTCCACGGATTAATCTGAGAGATTTAACCTTAGTCTAAAATTTGGCGATCGACTCTCAGCAAGCGTCGGTGGCGGCTATTTTTAGGCGAGGTCATCCAAGGAACAGCTATATAAACACTAGGGGCTTATTTTTGAAAGGAGCAAAAGCGGCAGCATCAAAGCGGTACAAACTAGCAGGACGCCCTGCACCTCGCGAAACCTTAACACGGGTATCGCACAAAAAGCCCAATTTCAACAATCGAGCTCTAAAATTAGAATAATCAGAAAAATTTTCCCCCAAAATAGTAGTATACAATTGATACAGATCGCTCAAAGTAAAAAGCTCTGGCAAAACTTCAAAAGCTACGGGACTGTATTCAAGTTTGTTGCGGAGTCGCCGGTATCCGTATTCGAGAATTTGATTGTGATCGAAGGCTAGCTTCGGAACTTGTTGGACGGGATACCAAGCAATGCCGCCGACGCGGTGCCCGACACCTGCAACTACACTTCCAGCAATCAATTCAGCTTCTTCAAACCGCACCAAAGCAAAGTAACTCACCGAAAGATAGCGATCGCCCCTGGTGAATTCTCTCGGATCGCGTCCCGGTTCTCCAAAAGTATACAGTTGCTCCAGATACAAATTTTCTACTCGAATTTTTTCCGACAAAATCCGGTAAGCTGCATTTTCCAGAGACTCTCCGTGCCGTACCAAAGTACCGGGAAGACTCCAAGAATCGATAAACGGTTCGTCTTGCCGCATTACCAACAGCACCAACAAGCGGTTCTGCACGGTATCGACGGAGAAAATTACATTATCTACTCCTACTTTAAAGTCAGCTAATGAGCAACCTTCGCTCTTTTTTGTGCCTCGTGCCATGCGTACAAATGCTCCCGATTAATGTAATCTTCGATAGTCGGAGTCAGGGCTTCCGTGTCTCCTGTTTCCCGATAGGAAGTTGAAGAAACATCGGGAGCGTTCAAAGATGCGATCGCCACTTCTGCACCCATGCGCTTCAACTGCCACAAATCTAACTGTTCTGACGGATAACCAGGCCGCGGTACTATCAGTAACTCTACTTCTTTTAACAACTGTTCAAATTTGTACCAGCGAGGCAGTTGTCCCACCAAATCCGAGCCTATTACCATCGTCAACTCTGCATCCTGCCACTGCAATCTTGCTTGTTCCACGGTTTCTAGCGTCCTCGGACTGCTGAGTTCTGGATGCAAACAAAGGTTGTGTCTGGGCGAATTAATTTCTTGAATCATTAACAGCAGCATTGCCGATCGATGTTCTAGGGATGTTTGGTGCGACTTGAAAGGATTGTCCGACGCCCAAACTGCTACCCAATCAAAATGCTGAGCAAGCCAATTCAAGATTGTTTTGTGTCCCGCAGTAGGTGGATCGGCACTGGTTCCAAACAAGGCAATTCTTTGCATAGGGAATTGGGAATGGGTAATGGGGAAATAGGTACGTTGTTGGGCTTTAGCCCTCTTTATCTATATCTATAAAGAGGGCTAAAGCCCAACAACGTACCTGATCGATGCTATAAGCGAGATATTTCATAAGTTTTAGTCTGACGTTGACACAAATAACTAATGACTCTTTTTCGTTTTTTGAGTGAGAGTCTGCAAATCTGTAGAAATTTCCATCGGTGGCGAAATCGGGTTATTTAATTGGCGAGTTTCTGCCGGGAGACTGGCGACAGAAGCAGCAGTTCGTTTGGCGATATCCTCCAAACTTTCGGGTTCGTGCAATCGTTTGCCATCCTTGACAACCAATTGCATTAATGGTAAATGATGCTCCGAATTGTAAATATTGTCCGCTGCCAGTCCCAAACAATCTCCGATAATTTCTCCATCTTTCATGGTTCTAAAAATTTGCTTTTTCCCTGGATATGTTACCTTGCCGCTGGCCTCTTTCATCACGGGCATTCCGTCTATTTCCACTAACTTATAAACACCGTTGATAGGCGAACCGGTGACCAACTTTGTTCCCAAACCGTAACCGTCAATGCAAGCACCCGCACTTTTTAATCTAGCAATTTCGTGTTCGTCCAAATCACCGCTAGCAATAATTGGCACGCCCGGAAGGATCGATCGCACTTCCCGAGACAATTTTACCAAATCCCCCGAATCCAGCCGCACGCCTTCCAAGGGCATTTCACCGCTGTTGACTCGCGATGCTAAAGTCCGCGCCGCCGCCACAGTATCGTAAGTATCGATCAACAGCGGCGCCCCCGGAAAATAGCGGTGAAATGCTGCAAACGCCTCATCTTCGCTGCCTTCGAGAGCCGACACAGCCATTACCAAAGCATGGGCGATCGTACCGACAGGTTTGCGGCCCAATTTCAAAGCAGCCAAAACATTAGAAGTACCATCGATCCCAGCAGCCAAAGCGGCCCTAGCAGCCCAGACAGCAGCTTGAGGCCCAAAAGCCCTGCGCGTCCCGAATTCCAGCAACTTAGCCTCCGGGCCCGCCACATCGCGCAGCCGCGCAGCCCGCGTCGCAATTAAAGTTTGATAATTGATTGCATTCAACAAATAAGTTTCGACTAACTGAGCCTGCCACAGAGGAGCCTCGATCCGCAAGAGAGGTTCATTGGCAAATACCGCCGTCCCCTCGGGTACCGCCCACACATCCCCAGTAAAGCGGGCCCAAGCGAGTAGATCCCAAAATCGCTCGGGGGCCCCGGCAAAAATTCCGGTGGACTGTAAAGCCTGAATTTGCGCCTCTGAGAACCGCAATTTTTCTAGATAGTCGATCGCCTGAGCCAAACCCATGGCGATCGCATAACCAAAACCATCTGGTAGCCTGCGCGCGAACAATTCAAAACTCGCAGGGCGATCGTCGAGGCCTTCCCCGACGTAACAAGCCGCCATCGTTAGCTGGTAGAGATCGGTCAACAGGCTGTAATCTGCTGGAGAAACCGTCAATTCCCGATCTTCTAAGATTTCCTCAAAACCTGTGACGTGCAGGCTTTCTGTCGCAGTTTTCATCAAAAAAACCCCGGACAAACTTTGTTTATTTAATTATAGTGACAAATACCATATCTTTTTGTAAAGGTTTGATTAAGATTTCAGAGAGAGTCGGAATATTTTATGATTTATGCCCTCTAATAGGGGTTTTTGTGTAGATGGGTACAAAATAATTATGGTAGAATCACTAAAAAGTTCGCATTTAGCAATCTCAGCAAATCGATCGCAAAATATATATGAGGAGATTGGGGCGATCGACCAAAACACTGAATTGGTAAAAGCTTCAGTTTGCTTCGATGTTGCAGACTAATAAGTAATTCAAACAAATATTGCTAAAGCGATCGCAGGGCAGAAACTCAGACTAATCTATAAAGTATCAACAGCCAGAAAAGAGAGGCGGTTCTTATGAATCTTTCTAAATCTGTGGTAGGCGCAATGCGTTACGTTTCGGAAGCTGCATCGAGGATTTTTAGACGGAGCGATGACGATTATCCGGCTACTGGCGTTCAGCCTTTTGAAGGTACGCCACCCAAAGGCTCTAAATGGGACAGATGAAAAGGCGATCGGAGTATTTCTAGTGAGGTAGGCAAAGACATTCGCCTCACCCAATAACGGTAAGTTTTTCAACTACTTTGAAATATCTTCAATTTCCCCCAGCTAAACTTTGTTTAGCTGGGGTTTTGCCGTTAAAAATTGGTAGTAATGATCAAGATTTTCAAAGGTGGTACCCGCCACGTGATTTATCCGTGGAATCAATCCCAAATCAAAAATCGAAAATCCTCTCTTCCCCCGAATTTATCAGTGGGGTCGCCTCTAAAATCTAAAATCTAAAATCTAAAATCTAAAATCGATTGACGTTAATGTTTTGAGTTTTATGAGGACTGAAGTCCTCACTACGAACCAATTACCAAAATTGATTGAGCAAAAAGGCGATCGCCCCGCTGCCGATTGGCACAGTCAAATTGTCAATTCCCAACTTAGACACCGACTCCAAAGTAGCAGCAACCAAAGCCACAACAGCCGACACCGCCCAAGTTTGCCAAACATTGCCTTGCACAGCCAGCAAAATCAAACTGCTAACAGCAAAACTCACCAAATACATAGTTGCAGAACCTTCCCAACTCTTCTGCATTCCCCAAACTCGATAAAGATGTTTGCCGTATTTCTGCCCAATAACAGCGGCCAATCCGTCCCCCCAAGCCATCACTAAAATGCCCAAAGCAGCGTATTCTTGATGTTGTAGCGGCCAAAACCAAGCGACGAGAACGCTGATACTGACAGCATAGAAAAAAGTCCCGAAACTCTTGCGGTGGATAGTGTTCAGACTTGGCAAAATCGGAACTTGGTAGGAAATTAGGGCGATCGCACCAGCCAAAAAACCAGCCGAAATCCCCACCCAGTCGGGTATTTGCAGCCACCAAGCCAGCAAAATCACGTTTCCAGTACCGATGTGAACCACCTTGCGCGATACCTCGGCACCGACAGCAGTAAAGCGATTTAACCCTTCAGCCACCAGCAAAATTACGCCCAACCAGGCTCCCACGAGGGAAATTTGCAACCACACAGTCGGAATTTCAGACAATATAAACACGATATTTAGGAAAAACTGCGATCGGGCACTATGTACTACTTTAGTGGAAAGCGCGATCGATGTTAGAACCCCGCAGCCTTAAAGTGCTGCGGGGAGCTGGCTGTTATGTTTTTTTAGGTTGGTCTACTTAAAACCTGTGCTATGCTATAAGCAAGTCTAGGGAAAAAGCTATGACTATTTTAGTAGAAGAACTCTTGAATACCTTTGAGCGATTAACAGACTCAGAACGGTTAGATTTGGTATTGGAAATTTTGAAACGGACTGTCGATTTAGACTTTCCGCCCCTGTCTGATGACGATTTAGTTCTGAATGCTGAGGGAATTTTTCTAGAGTTAGATGAGGAAGAATCCGTATATGAATAGTCCAGATCGTGGTGAAATATGGTTAGTCGATCTAGGTTATATTGCGAAAGTCAGACCATGTTTGGTCGTGAGTATTCCTGCTTTAAATCAAGACCGGGCCTTAGCGACTCTAGTGCCACATACAACAAGTCTACGCGGTTCAAGATTTGAGGTAAAAGTCAAAAATAAGTTCCTCCGAGAAGGAGTATTTGACGTACAAAATATGATTACAATCCCTCATGCAAAGCTTCTACGCAAATTGGGAAGTCTGACATCCGAGAAAATGCTTGAAGTAGAAGAGGTAATACTTTTGTGGTTGGGATTTAAAGAGGACAGTGCTGAGGAAGAAGAGGAGTAAGCCGAACCCTTGACGTTTTGAAATAATCAGAAAATCTGACTGCTATGCAATATGTCTTAATTATTCATGAAGTCGAAAATTATGCAGCTTGGAAAAAGGTATTTGACAATGCTGCAAATATCCGAAAAGAAGCTGGCGAGCGCTCGTATCAGGTTTTGAAGTATGAGAATGAACCCAACAAAATTGTTCATTTCTCCGCGTGGACATCAACAGCAGATGCCAGGGCATTTTTTGAGTCGCCTGCACTGGTTAAAATTAGAGAAGAAGCCGGAGTTAAAGCTCCTGAATTTATTTATCTAGACCAATTAGATTCAGGAGTATTGTGAAAGACGCATTCGTATAATGTCAGTATAAAAGACTCGGCGGTTGAAACCGCGTCTACACAAACAATGTCCGCCTCCGCGGACTCAAGAAAATCAAGAATTAAAACCGCTTTTTCGGTAGATTTTGTCTCCATAAATGTGATTTTAACTACCCACTCTTCAACCTGCGGAGGCAGGTTTTGTCTGTGTAGACGCGGTTTCAACCGCCGTCTCAACCGCCCGGTATTGTCTCGAAATCATCTTTCACAACTCGCGTTTCAACAACTCCCGCACTAGCGCAAAAGCCCTCCCCCGACACTTTTCGGGCAGCAGCGACAATCCCAAACCCGCCCACATTTTAGTCTCAGAAACCGACTTCCCAGCTCGCACCATCCGCCGCCCTTTTGCAGTTTCACCCACCTCAATTAACCGCAAACCAAGCGCTAATTGAGTTTCTGCAATCCTCTTGAGCCTGACTGTTTCCAACTTCTCGGAATCAAATTCGTAACTGGTCAAATAGCGCAATTTATCGCTCAAATAGGGAATTGCCCGATCGCATCCTTGCTGTCCTGCGTGAAATCGATACTCCATCAACAGCTCGGGCAAGTAATAGCACTTTTTGCCCGCAAGCGCAAGTCTCACAAACAAATCGTTATCTTCGCAATTTTGCCAATTGGGCCGCAGAAATCCGACTGTTTCCAGCGCGCGGCGCCGAAACAAAGTTGCGCCTATTTGCAAACTTTGCCTCAGAAAAACTGTAGCAAGTAAATCTTCAATAATTCCCGCCGACAACTCGGTGCGGCCCCACCGCTGCGAATTCAGTTGTGTCTGGTTTTCGTCAATGTTGTTGTTGACATCAATGACCCAGTGGTCGGTACTGACAAAATCAATGCTGGGGTCTTTATCTAAAATAGCAGATGTCCGCTCTAGAAATTGCGCGCTCAGGCGATCGTCATCGTCAAACTTGATAAAATATTCGCCCCTAGCCGCCGCAAAGCCCGATCGCATATTATTACTTTTGCCGATATTCTGCGGGTGCCGAATGTAGCGAATCGGGCGATGGCTGGGAGCCCCGCAAGCTACGACAAATTCCGACATCAACAGCGCAGTCGTGTCCGTCGAACCGTCATCGCAGACAATTAACTCAAAATCTGTATAAGTTTGATCTAGCACGCTGGCGATCGCACTAGCCAGCAAATGCACTCGATTGCAAGTAGGAATGCAAACACTAATTTTCGGCATTAAAACCATTTTAGATTTGGGATTGAGATTGCGAAAAAAATTCGCAATTGAGTTCAGGGAAAGAAACCACCTATGCCCTATGCCCTATGCCCAATGCCCAATGCCCAATGCCCAATGCCCTATGTCTTTTAATTTAAACGAGCTGTACATTCCAGAATTAACTTTTGATTCACCAATGCAAAAGGTTGAATTTCCAAAGCGCGACGAAAAGCTCGAATAGCACTTCTGTATTCTCCCAGGGCAGCGTAGCACAAACCCAGACCGTGCAACGCCCCAAAATGCACCGGATTTAGTTGGAGGACTGTTTCGCAGTCTTTGATCGACCTTTGATAATTGCCTTGGGTATAGTGAAGTACGGCGCGCCGGTTCCAAGCTTCAGCAAAATCCGGCGCTTCCGCAATCAGTTTTGTCAGCAAATCCAAAGCGTGCCGAACATCTCCTGCATCTAGGGAAACTTGCGATCGCCTGAGAACTTGCATCCCGTAGTCACCCTTCTGGTTAAACCAAGTGCGCCAGAGTTCTGTAGTAGCCCGATCGCGCACGCTTTCGTCAGACTTTTTCAAATCTTCGAGCAGCGCCTTAACAGATAATTCATCCATAGGTGGGAGGATTGTTAAACAGGTTTTATCAATCAATTTTATCGTGACAGTGGCAACTTTATTTATTCAACATCCCATGCGAATTTTGATGCTTTCTTCAACTTTTCCCTATCCGCCAAGCCGCGGCGGAACTCAGGTAAGGACATTTAATTTGTTGCAATACTTGAGCCGGCGGCATGATGTAATTCTTGGTACTGTGCGATCGCCAGATGTCACTGACTCACAAATCGACGCATTGAGGCAACAAGTTACACAATTAGCAGTTTTCCTCCACCCGCAGACACCCCCCCAACCCCCCCTTGCTAAGGGGGGGCTAAGACTCAATCAGGAGACTACTGAGGGGGGGTTCTTTCCTCCCCCCCTTAACAAGGGGGGGATTGAGGAAGAATTCTTTCCTCCCCTCAATCAGGGGATTGATGAGAAAATGAACGAAATAATAGGAAAATTCCACAGATTTAGTCAATTTTTGTTATCCGGGACGCCTCCGAACGTAATCTCCAGCTACTCTCAAGCAATGCAAAATTGGGCAGACAATTTAGTCATAGCAGGCAAATGTGATGCTGTTACCTGCGAGCACAGCGTTAACGAGATTTATGTGCGTCCAGAATGGCGGCAAAAACTGCTAACAGTTGCAAATATTCACAGTTCCGTTTGGGGAACTTGCAGGGAAATGTTAGCCACCGGGACTTCCCAAAAACCCCTGCGCGATCGACTAAATTTACCGCTACTCGCCCGCTACGAAAAACGTTACTGTACCAAATTCTCCCGTATTGTCGCCACCACATCCACAGACAAGCAGCAACTGCTAGAATTGCTGTCCTCTGGCAGCCTCGGAGGGAAAGCAGATTTTTTTGTCCCTCCCATTGATGTGATTCCTAACGGCGTGGATTTGGCAGAATTTCCCTATCGGTCGATCGATCCAGGAGGACACACCTTAATCTTTGCAGGCGCCATGAACAATTTGCCCAATATAGACGCGGCCAGGTTTCTCAGTTTGCAGGTACTCCCAAAGTTGCAGCAGCGGTATCCCGATGCTACCCTCACCCTAGTCGGCACCTCGCCAGTTCCCGAAGTCCTCGCCTTGGGGAAACTTCCGGGAATTCAAGTAGTAGGCAGGGTGCAAAGGGTGGCAGAATATTTGCATCAGGCTGCTGTTTGTGTGGTGCCGATGCGGATTGGTTTTGGAATTAAAAATAAAACTTTGGAGGCGATGGCGGCTGGAACGCCTGTAGTTGCTAGCGATCGAGGTTTGGAGGGTTTAACCGTCGGTGGCGGGCCTTCCCCGACAAGGGCCTTGCGGGCAAACGAAGTTCAGGAGTATGTTGAGGCGATTACCAGTTTGTTTGAAAATTATCAGCTAAGACAGGAACTCTCTCTGAGGGCCCGATCGCTCGTTGAAAGCCAATATACCTGGGATATCATAGGTCGGCAGTACGATCGGCTATTCCAAATTTAAACTCTAAATTCTAAAATCTAAATTCTAAAATTTCGACGATGGAACACAAAATAAACTCCTCAAAAAATCGAGCCAAACCCCCAGAAAATCGCAAAGTTACTCCTTCTCCGACAAGACGCCGCCGCCAAAACCGACGCGCCAAAAAACTTCAAGAGTCCCAGCTTCCCATACCTGGTTCCCCAACTCCCGCCAGATATCCTTGGAAAAGACTGGTAGCTAATTTGACAGCCCTCAGCGTCTTGTGCGGCTGTGCAGCTTTGATGGGAGGTGGCGCTTGGCTGAGTTACCAGCTAATTGTCGATCCCAACGGGAACAGATTGATATCTCAGTTTGTACCCGGATGGTCGCGCCTGCCTACAGGTAGCAGAGATACCATCCAAACTCTCGATCAAATCAAAGCCAGCATCCGCAAATTGGGATTCATCACCGGCGAACCCCTACCGCTTCCTGTTGAGAAATCCGCAGATAATTCTATTTCCGATTTGCTGTTGCCGGTGATGGTGGAAAGAACAGTTAATGCTTCTACAGTTTGCAAAAATCCTTGCCGTCAAATTGTCGAACTTCGCGTGTACAAGCGGGTGCAACTTCCCGATCGCGATTCCGATACCGTACAGTATTTTCAGCTAGCAAGTTCTGTGAATATAGAAGGCCCGGCGGAATCTTTTGTCATTGCTTCTTTGGATGACTCTGGATCCAACAATCAAGCCTCAAATCAGTCGCTACCGCTAACAGAACTGCGCCGCTTTGACGGCAAGCCCCCCGAATTGGGCATTTGGTTTAATGTCAGCGGTAAACTCGTGCGGGGCGACAAGAAAATTCCCTACGGACAAGTCGTTCGCTACAACCCCAGTCAAAATCATTTAATCTCGCTGTTGGATTGGGCGAGTGCGGCCGGACAAGCGCCGAATTGGCAGCAAATTGTTAAGGGGCAAAACCCCCAGTTGGCGATCGACCAAACAATTGGTTTAGAACCGCAATTTACCATTTATCAAATTGGTTCGCGCAAATTTATCCCGAACCCAGTTCAATTAACCGCGATTTCCTTAGAAGAATTTGCCTTCAATGACCAGACTTATAAAAATGGGCTGCGACTGGCAAAAAGCGGACTTTGGTCTCCCGGATTAAATGTCATGCGTTCAGCTAAAGCCAAAGCCGGTCAGAATTGGCCCGCAGTCGCCCAAGCTCAACTAGAGACGATCGAATTTCATGCTAAAATTACTCGTGCTCAGGCGATCGCATCTTGGGCCAGTCCCAGCCAACAAGTTCTCGCAGAATTGATAGACGGCCGCTGGAGTCAAGCTTTGCAAGTATTTGAAGCCGATCCCAGCAACACTCACGAAATTGCCACCACCCTCAAAAATGAAGGCGGGCGGATCATGAACCGCGTAGACGCCGCCTTGAGAGTCAACGCGGCTGACGCCGATGTCAAAGCTTGGGGCACCCTGATTGTAGCCTCTCAAGACGGAACTCGCGAGGCGATGAATTGGCTCGACCAGCAACCAGATACTGACAGCGAAACTCGAACTAGAATTCGCAATTTGGTCAATAAACTTGAGGAAGCAATTTCTCAAGCTGAAAGTTTAGAATACCACAAAAGTCAAATTATGGGTTCTGCTACTTTAATTAGCAGTATTAATCCCGCTGAGTGGCTGGAACCAGAAGCGAAAAACGAGTTAAAATTGACCGGAGAACAAGTTTGGTATCAGGTACAAGTAGCCAGTTTTTACGACGGAACCCGCTGGGTTAATCCGCCCTTTGCCGATGTAGAAGTCCGCTCTTTTCCTGCTACTCAAATCAAATGGTTGTGGGGGCGCCTGGGCTTGCAGGCTGACCCCAAGATTAAGATAGAAGTAGCGATGGCTAACGGTCAACAAAGAGTCGCTGTGGGAACCGTAAAAGCGGTGCAGATTCAAGACGGAAATCTGCGATTGCTAGCGGCGGTTGATAAGCGATCTTGACAGTTGACAGTTGACAGTTGACAGTTGACAGTTGAGGGCGACCTCTACCTGGAAGTTTGAGGATTCGAGTAATGAATAGTCTTGTTTTAATTTCTCCCGCTTAAGGCAGAGGCTTTAAACCATGTTTTTCTGGTAATCCGGGAAAAAACCTTCGGCAGAAATAAAAGTCACGGACACACTCTTGGTACAAAGAAACCAGTTTTTTTACCATTTCTGCCCGTCGCAACAGAAGTATTTCCGCAAAAAAACCCAGTTTCC
The DNA here is from genome assembly GCF_020737865.1 of Microcoleus sp. PH2017_35_SFW_U_B. NCBI lineage: Bacteria > Bacillati > Cyanobacteriota > Cyanophyceae > Oscillatoriales > Microcoleaceae > Microcoleus > Microcoleus sp. PH2017_35_SFW_U_B. Next base: position 8,493 of record NZ_JAEQDE010000046.1, on the reverse strand, counting down.
GGCCACCCGTGCGTTCAAAACAAGGAAGAAGCAAAAAGTTTTCTTCTCCCCCTCTCCCCCTCTCCCCCTCTCCCCCTCTCCTTCTCTTCTCTCGATCTCCCCCTATAGAGATCGGACAACAATGCAGACAACAATTTTGTTAAGTTAATTTACACCACTTGCACACAAAAACCCAGAGATGTTAGATCGCGGCCTTTTTAGAGAGTGCTGCAATCATCTGTCGTTTGACCGCTTTAGCCCAAAGCTCAAACTCCAAGCTGTTGATATCGTTAATTTTCACTTCCTCAGCAGTCTGATGTGGGGCTTGCTTCTGTGCTGTAGTCTCCATTGTTTTTTTCCTCGTTCAAAAAAAGTTATTAGTCGATCGTAAGCAGTGAGCATCATACCTCTATTTTATGTAGTAATTGCTGCCATTAGTTATACTAAATACATAGAATTTAACGATTAGATGCAGTAAATACATCTTGATAATGCAATTTGTGAATAAAATCTTAAGAATCCTGTAATCCTTGCTATATATAGGTTTTTCCTGACATAAAGATGTAACTATTTATAAATTATGGCAATATCAAACCAAGATTCATGTTAACAAAGTTTTGTTAAATGAATGTATTAGCATATACAGCAAAAATATATTTAATTCAATTTACAAAGGGCAATAAAGGCGATCGCCACATCTGCAAGTCCCAGTACAATATCGATTCCCTCCAGCGCCGCCAGCAAGGACAAAAACTTAATAGACTTCGGATTCACTTGTTTAAGCCGATCGACTGCCGCCACTGCTGAGTTAGCAGCAACCAGAATGCGATCGACAATCAAAACATCTCACTTTAGCGATCGGCATTTCCATTTCTTCGTATTTCAGCAGCAAATCTCGCGTCACCTCACAGGCTAGCAGCATCCCAATTTCTTTCAGCAGTTAACGAAATTTTCCCGTGTGCGCTTGAGCTTGCAGCACGAGAGTTAACTTGTGCTGTATCAAAAGATGGTCGATAACACTAACTCATTTTTTTGTGAAGAGTTAATCTACCTTACTATCATCTCTCCCTACCTAGATCTGCCTGAGAATACATCTCTCCTCTTTTTTACCGTTACCCGCTACCACACAGATCATTTCACTACAGCTACAAAGCCTATAATTCCAGAATGCAAGCATCTTTTCTCAACAAATAGCCACGGGAAAATATTTGCTGCTGAAAAAACATTTTTCCGCGCAGCAGCAGACAAAAAAAACAGAGCTTTGTTCCCGCAAACACCTGTAAAAAAAAATCAATTTTTTATCATCGAATTTTCCGGAACAATCTCTAAATGCCATGAATCTTAGAAAGTATCAGGACAAAACAAGTATTAGTCCATCAACTAATGCTACTTGATCAAGCTCCGAGCCAGGTACAGCGATCTAGCTCCCAGTCAGAGTCTGACTGCCTTTTCAGTAAAGGCTTGCCATCTCCTAATTGGAAGGGTATCGCCTCAATCTTCCTTGAATAATTCAGGTTTGTCCTAACAAAAAAACATTAAGGAGAACATCCATGAAATTTGTAAAACTATTGCTAGCCACAGTATTAACCACTGCTGCTATCAGCCCAGCCTTGGCTGCTAACCCATCAGTTCAAATATTAGGTGCAAGCTACGGCGGTAGCGGTTGCCCAGACAGATCCGCCAGCGTCAGCGTCAGCCCCGACGGTCAAGAACTCAGCATCCTATTTGATAAGTTTGTAGCCCAAGGAAACGTCTCAGCAGAGACCCGGAAAAGCTGCAATTTGAGCATTCCCATCAAAGTACCCCAAGGCTTCCAAATTTCGATTTACGATGCCGATTATCGCGGTTACGTTGCTCCTAAAACCAGCGGAAACCTCAGAGCAGAATACTTTTTTGCTGGAGCCAAGGGCCCAGTTTTTTCTCGCACTTTCAACGGCGAAACCAACTACAACGTTCGAGATAGCTTAGCCACTGTAGCAGATGTGTGGTCTCGCTGTGGCGACAGTGTAAATATGCGAGTAAATGCTTCGATGACAGCCCGCGGTGCCGGCACAGCCACCGTTGACTCCTTCGATTTAGCTCATCGCGGTTTAGTTTATCACGTCAAATATCGCACTTGCCGCTAACCATAACCGCTAAAAAACATAACACGCATGACCCGATTTCTTTACGAAATCGGGTCATTTGTGCGCTCATCAAAACTGCTAAAGCTTAGAGAATTTACCCAAAGATATGCTACAATGACGCTTAGGCTTTGAGGAATGTTCTATGAAAGTAAACTACCAAGAAAGAATTGATGTAACAGCCGAGGAATTAAAACAACTTCTGTCGCAGCAACGAACCTTGACTAATCGCTCAAAAATCCAGGCACTTTATTGGTTAAAGGCTGGATATAGCCAAAGCCTTACAGATGTAGCTGAACGTTTAGGTGTACATAGAATTACTGTACATAGATGGTTAAAACAATATAGTGCTGGCGGTCTGCAAGAACTGTTAAAAATACGGCAAGCAACTGGTAGACCCAGAATAATTCCCTCAGCAGTAATAGCAGGAATTGCAGAAAAGTTAAGTGAGGAATCCTGTGAATTCACAACTTACAAAGAAATTGCGGCCTGGGTAGAAGATAACTATCAAATATCAGTCAAATATCAAACATTACACAAGCAATTACACTATCGCATGAAAGCAAAATTAAAAGCACCAAGGCGTTTGAATAACAAAAAAAAATGATGCAGCTATCGAATTTAAAAACAACTCCTCTGAAAAATAGATACTGCAATAAAGGTACGTAGTTGCGCTTAAGCGCTCTTTCTTAGATATAAAGCAATACAGTTGACTAATATACTGCTAT
>NZ_JAEQDE010000046.1:0-5597 GCF_020737865.1 Microcoleus sp. PH2017_35_SFW_U_B | reverse complement strand
TCTTTCTTAGATATAAAGCAATACAGTTGACTAATATACTGCTATTCGTGAAACTCCTCTGAAAAATAGATACTGCAATAAAGGTACGTAGTTGCGCTTGAGCGCTCTTTCTTAGATATAAAGCAATAAGGACAATCTTAAGTAAACTGTATTGTATTATAAAGAGCGCTTAAGCGCAACAACGTACCTAATAATTAACATCAATATTGACTAATATTAAACTAGAATTCGCTTAACCACGATTTCTTGGCAAAAAAATACAGCTTTAAAAAATCCTTGCTACAACAATTCAGTTAGACTTTTTCAGTGCCATCGGACTTGCATTCCGAACCTTCCTTCTTCTGACTTCACGCTTGACTTCTGTCAACTGTCCACTGTCAACTATTAAAAAAAGTCCCGTTACTTTCAATATGAATTGGCGGTACTCCAGCAGCCCTCAATTCTGTGGCAATTTTTCGCCCCGCCGCCCAAGTTCCTCCCTGCAAAATCTTCACCAGTGGCAATTTTGTCGCACTCAAATCCAGCTTGTATCGCATAGCTGCTGCAATTTTATCTAAAAGAATCACAGTGACCGATCGCCATTCTACTACAACTTCCGAACCCGGCAAATACTTCTGCTCAAAAATAGCCGAATCTTTTGCCCGTAACAGCCCCATATCCAAACACAAACCGCCGTTACGATACCCCGCTAATCCCGTCAACTCGTCCAATCGCACGACGTACAAACCGAGTTCTTGCAGCGGTTCCAACAGCGAATAAGTCAACCACTGCGAGAGTTGGTGAAACGGCACAAATTCATCTCCCAGATTTTCTCCTTGCAAAGCCCGATGCCGCCAAACCTCACCTAAATTAACGCCACCAATGGCATATTTTCCCGGCCAATTTTCCCCAAAACCTGTCAAAACAGCGCTCAATATTTTAGCACAATCCACAGTTTTGACTCCAGAAACCAGACTGTCAAGCAAGTATTGTGCCAAATTGCCGGGACGCTGGTTCTCGCTGCCAAACAATAATGGATGTTGGCAAATTGCATTCCCCAAACGCTGCAACAATTCTAATCTGCCTGTTAAACCAACTAGCGGATTGTCTCGACTTACTTGAAATCCGGCCGCTAAGGTTTCTAATTTTAATTGAGAAAGCCCGCGAAAATCGGCTTGCCAAGGAAAATCTGGATTGCTGGAAAAAATACCCTGACAAAACATCCGAAAAGTGGCTACTGCCAACCCTTCTGAACGGCGATAAACTTCTTTGGTTTCTGCTTCGCAATACTGCCAATCTGCGCCGGTACTGGCATCGAGTAAAACGCTGACAATGGCTAAATCAAATTTTATCTTTGCTTGTTCTATGACTGAAAATTCTGTTAAAGCTGCATCGAATTGAGCGAGGCGCGGTTGGTTGCCGGCTTCAAAATGCCGCCACTGACTGTGAAACGGAATATTAAAATCGGGATACTGTTGGCGGGTTGTGTCGATTACATAATTTGCTGCTTTGTCGAGTTCGGATAAATCGACACAGAAGAAATTGAGTTTATTTTCGGAGGCTAAGTTAAAAAGCCGATCGCACTTTTGGCGAATCGCAGTTGGTGTTCTCAGATATTTTACAGCCTCTAGCTCAATATTATTCAACTTCATCGAAAATTTTTGGTTTGAAACCCCGTGCTTTGAGCATCGGCTTTACATTTTGGCTAGGCTTTTCCTAGACTAGCCATAGTTCTAGGGAAAGCTCTATGTACCTGACTCAAAAAATCAGATACGCGGACTTGCCACCAAAGAGTTTAACACCTTGCGAGAACTCTGTCGGTTGAGTCAAAACCTTTACAGTGTATGGTTTTATACAGTCAGACAGTATTGCTTCCAATCTGGCAAACACCTTCGCTACGAGTGTAACTATTACTACTGCAAGGGAAACGAGGACTATCAATAGTTGAATACTGATATAGCCCAACATACCCTGAAAGTAGTCGATCGAACTTTGCGGAGTTTCTAGGACTTGATAAACGCAGTCAGAGAGGGAAACTATCAACAGAAAGTTCAACTCCCTCACTATCTCCCGACACAGGATTATATCGTGTCCGATCGATTAACCGCAATCAGATTCGATCGCGCGTGCCCCCTTCAGTCCGCACTACCAACTACCGTAGAACAGCAGCGGAGTGTCAAACAACTAAACATCGGTAAACATCATTTTCCTGAAAAAAGTCAAACTGACTGTAATCTAACAGATTATCTAAGATCGCATTTTTATCGATTTTGATCAGCTTGTATTCCCACTTCGAGCCACTAACTTCGCGTTTTATTTGGTCTGAAACTATTACCGAATTTTTTTCAGTAGCTGGAGATACTATTTTGCTTAAATCTTCCAGCCTGTCGGCAATGTTAATATCTTTTCCGTAAGTGCAAGAGCGAAATATATACAAATTTCCTTTAGCAACTCCCACCGACAAACCGCAAGGTATTTTATGACCGTGTATAAAAAGTTTCCAATTTTCGCACAAACTTTCCATGGCCGCTAGGGCTGAGTGAGCTTCTGGGAAAGTCAACAAATGCGAATCGCCAACAATACTGCGAATTGTGCCACCGTATTCTTCGCAAATGTTTTTTTCAAAAGTATCAAAGTTGGTGAGCAAATATTCAACGTCTCTGATAGAATTAGATTCTTGATAAGCAATAAAACCTCTCAAATCCGCTTTAATTATTGCTTGATTTTCCACAATTCGCGTCTTGTAACTTTGGTCAACTTTGTAAACCTTTTCAGGTTCGCTCATCCCTTTCAAGGAAAACTCATTGACAAAAGATGTTTGCACTTCTGCTTTGTTGAGCGCCAGCCATGCTGCTTGGGACAAATATATTTCATCCTGGGGAGTTACTGATTCTATACGCGCTGTTAAATTGACCGTATCGCCAAAGATATCTTTATCTTGATGCAAGACATCTCCCAAGGTAATCGACACGCGAATAGCCAATCGTTCGTCGTTCGATTTGCTAGATTGTTGGGTTCTCAATTCTTGCTGCATTTCTAAGGCTGCCATCGCGGCTGCTGTGACGCTGGGAAAAATCAGCCAAAATGAATCACCTTCGCCTTTGATCAAACTTCCTTCATTTCTGGTACTAATATCTGAAATAAAAGTTTTATGCTCGTTCAACAAACTACTTAAGTCCGACTGAGATAATTTTTTAACTCGGGCGGTATATCCGCAAATATCTGTTTTTACGATCACAGTAGAACGCAAATTAGCCATAACCTACCCTGACTGATCAAAAACCAGTAATAAATTTAATTTGGCAAAGACGCAACTGTTTCCGAACAGTCGTGTCTTTGCCTTCTGAATCTCCTGGCATCGCGTCCGATCGCTTCTGCAAGAATTGTAGCATCTGGCACAGGGTCTGGCGTGTAGTAGGCGGCGGCTTTTTTGGCGACGATTTCGACTTGTGCGCCTGCGGGAATCCAATCTTCGAGGATGGGGAGGCGATCGACTACTTGAATGCCAGAATTGATAATAGCATTGTATTTGAGATGGCTCATGGAAACTAAACGGTCAGTGCGAGGGATACCCAACCAGTGCAGCACGTCTGGCATTAGTTCTTGAAACCGCATATCTTGAAATCCTGCAACACATTGAGTGCGAGTAAAATAGTCATCAGGGCGATCGCCACCTTCGAGCCTTTTGGGAGCATCTCAGTTTTGCAAAAAGCATTTTTTTATTATAGTGCGAGCACGCAAGAGCTCGCGTATTCTACAACTCGCGAGCGGGGACAGCACTTATAAATGCAAAACTGAGATGCTCCCAGCCTTTTTCTGGCATTGTACACCAAAAACTTAGTTACTTCCCCCAAAGCTCTGCCTTGCTTGCGGAAGTAAACAATTACCCCAGAACTACCGGATTGTGCCGTTTCGATGCAAATTTCGATACCCTGTACCAAATCAGGACGGCAACAAGTGCAGATATCCGAACTAAACACGTCAGAACCCTTGCATTCATCGTCTACCCCTACCGCCAACTGCTTCTGTGGGTCAGAAATATGCACGACATTGCCAATAATATAAAGCAACACGGCTCAGTTGATTTTAGATTTGGGGATTGGGGAATGGGGATTTTTCATTTAAGATTTTAGATCGAGTGATATGCTTGGGTAAATGTTAATTTTTTCCGAAGTGAGTAACACCAAATCCGGTAGCATCAGAATGATTCATCTCTCTATTCTCGGACTCTGTGTCCTCTGTGTTCTCTGTGGTTAAATCATTCCGATGTAACGGTCAACGATATAACGCTATATACATGAACGCGATTTTTTATGAAAGCAATCTCTGTGTCTATTTTTAGATTACTTTTGCTCTCCCTGAGGGGCTTATCCCAGCAGCAAAATTTGACAGATATCATGTTTATTAAAGCTGCTATAATGTTATTGTATAACCCAATAGAGTTCATTTAAGGAGAAGAGGGCGGATGAGAGCATTGACACACTGGATTGTTTCATGAATTATTAGCAGATACGCGCCCCTACAATAGACATCTTCAATAACTCTCAACTCAATAAAATATTAACTAGAAAATTTCATGTTGCCAGCTACATCTAATTATTTGCTAAAAAATGGTCGCGTACCCGAATCTCTTCTAGAGATGAAATCGATCGCCAATTCAGCGTCTGCTATCACCACAACAGCCGATCGCAATTTTTGTCTGGTGGATCTGGAAATTGCCAACGGCGCGATCGCCCAAATCATCCCCACAGGTACAGAATCTTTATCCCAACTTGGAGATATTCCGATGGTAGACTTGCAAGGCGGCTTAATTTTCCCGTGTTTTGTCGATATGCACGCGCATTTAGACAAAGGACATATCTGGGAACGATCGCCCAATCCCGATGGAACGTTTGCTAGCGCGATCGACACAGTACACGCTGATGCCCAAAAATACTGGAATGCAGAGGATGTTTACCGGCGGATGCAGTTCGGCCTCCAGTGCAGCTACGCCCACGGAACCAAGGCGATCCGCACTCACATCGACAGCGCAGGAGAACAGGGAACCGTTAGTTTAGCAGTATTTACAGCCTTGCAGGCCGAATGGCGCGATCGGCTAATTTTGCAAGCAGTTTCCCTAGTTTCCCTGGACTATTTCCTGACACCCGAGGGTGAAAAATTAGCAGACAAAATTGCCCAAATCGGCGGCATTCTCGGCGGCGTCGCCTACATGAATCCCGATTTAGACAAACAACTCGATCGCGTATTTAGCTTAGCCCAAGAACGCGGTTTAAACCTCGACTTCCACACCGACGAAACCGACGATCCAGAATCAACCACACTGCGAGAAGTAGCAAAAACCGCCATTCGCCATGAATTTGCAGGTCAAATAATCTGCGGACATTGCTGTAGTTTAGCCGTACAACCGCCAGACTTAGTAACAGAAACTTTGACATTAGTCAAGGAAGAAAATATTGGCATTGTCAGCTTGCCGATGTGCAACCTTTACCTGCAAGACAGACAATCTGGGTGTACACTTATGCTATGCTTACTGAAAGTAGCTCCCTACTTTAGGAGCCTACTTGGAGAATAGAGTCTACCTAGACTAAATCTAGAAACAATCTAGAAACCATAGAACC
>NZ_JAEQDE010000168.1:0-9222 GCF_020737865.1 Microcoleus sp. PH2017_35_SFW_U_B | reverse complement strand
CATTTGGTTTCACGTACTTTGCCATATTAGTATTATGGATCGCCATGTACGCATTGTCCAGTCTTGTCCAATAAATTAATGATTAGAGGCATACCGATCAACTGTTCCCCTCTTGGCCATAGGCCTGCCAAGCCAAATCCACCAAACCGTTAACAATCGCCACAGCAACCACCGCCGAACCCTTGCGCCCCTCAATCCGAATATGAGGAACCATCGAATCGTGCAGCCTTGACTTAGCCACGTCAACCCCGACAAACCCCGAAGGCGTTCCAATCACCAAAGCCGGTCGAATTTCCTCAGCCTCAATCAAATCCACCAGCGCCGACAAAGAAGTTTGAGCCTGGCCAACCACAAAAATCCCCTCAGGATAGCGTCTAGCCAAAGTTTCAATCCCCCAAGCAGCCCGCGTCCGTTCCTTTTGAGGGCGCGTCAAAGCATCCATCGAACAGTAAACCGGATTCGCAAAGGTACTTTGGATCAGCGGCGTAATGCCCACCTGTACCATCGGCACATCTACTACGATCGTAGTTCGTGCAGCCAAAGCAGCCGCCCCAGCTTGCAAAGCCTGATCGGAAAAACTAATTAAAGACTTGTACTCAAAATCAGCAGTCGCATATATCACACGGCGGACTATTTCGTACTCCGCCGCAGAAAAACCGTGGTCGCCAATTTCATTATCGATTAATCCCAGACTCTGGGCATCGCTTACGTGCCATTCCATTTGTTGGATAGCTGTCGCCTGTGTGTTGTCAGGTATCAGCTTACCAGCTTTTAGTCATAACAGAAGGAAGAAGGAAGAAGGAAGAAGGAAGAAGGAAGAGGGGAGAAGGAAGAAGGAAGAAGGAAGAAGCAGTCTAATCAAGGGTTTCAGAAATTACGCAGGGTGTCTAGAAACCGGGTTTTTTCACAGCAATACTTCGTTACAGCCGACAAAAAAGCTAAAAAACCCGGTTTCTTTGGACTTGCGCGCGAGGCAGAGAAACCGGGTTTTTCACGAGTTAACTTGGTTGCGGTCGCCAGATTCCTTGACATACTCCCCGACCGTCGCGGACGGGGATTCTAATTCATGGTTCACAGAAGTCGGCTTGCTATATCAGGCTTCCCTTTGATAGTAGAGGCAGTCTTCTCCCCATGCTTTCCCTCGAACGAGGCAGATTCCTAATGCCCTTAGGTACTGTTAGATTAAATTAATCATGGCTTTTGTTTCTTTGGGTACTTAACTTATTTCCCCTAGCTATGTTTTTCTTGGCTTTCGCTACCCAATATTTGGCAGATATCAACTCTGCTTTCTGGTTCAAGGAGTCTTAACAAGCCACCACCATGGGATTTCCAACCAATATAATTATACCAAAAGCCGATACTCAAAGCACGGGGCTTTAGACCCCATTTTTTGGTAAAAGCTGAAAGTCTTATAGAGCAGGACTTTCACCCTCGGGGTTCAAGGCATGGGTTCCGATCGCCCAAGCGATCGCTAATTGTCCATTTAGTAGGGTTTCATTGATTGGATGCGGTTTTTATTTTTCGAGAGTGATGAAAGAGCGCCAAGAGTCACACTAATGACTGATGACTGATGACTGATGACTAATGACTAATAACTAATGACTCATCAAAAACTAACTTTCTTCTGAAGGAGACTTGCCCAATACTGGAGTCAAGAATGCTACCAAAGCCCCGATCGCAAAACCGGCAACATTTCGGGCCAAAGGCAACCAATCAGAAGTCCGAGTTACCACCGGCCCAATTCCGAAGGCCAAAAACAGAATCCCCCACAGCGGCGAAAAAATCAGCGCCCACTGCCAAGACACACCGTCTCCCGGTTTCCGAGGCTGAGCCGCAAACCCGCAGATCACGCCGCCCAGCACCGACGTAATTAAAGTCAGCACCCACTGTTCCCTCGGCAAACCTGGAACTACGCGACAACCGCCCTGACGCAAACAGCCTTCTATCGACTCCAAAGATTCAATGATCGATCGATCTTCGCCATTGTCCCGCACAAAAAACTGATTGCCGTAGCGGGTTTGCAGTTCCACCCAAAAAGTCCGCGGCAGCAGTGGATACAGCGCATCGCCCACATTAAAATTTAGTAAATTGCCACCGCGCGGGTCAGCAACTAGCAATACACTTTTATTGTCTAAGCCCCAATAACTTTTCACAGCCAAACCGGGCGTGCGATCGTACTGAGTCAGCACTCGCAGCTTCCAACCGGTTTCGGCTTCAAAGGCGTTTAAATTTTTTGCCAAACCCTCTTCTTCAATATCCGTAAGGGCTTTAGCTAAATCAATAATCGGCGTCTGAGTCTTCGGCAACAAATCGGGATTGTTGAAAGCATGGGCCGCAGGTGCGATCGTCCACACCGACAAAGCCAGAAAAAAGGCGACAGCAGAGGCTAGAAATTTGCGGGGGAAAAGCTGTGACATAGGAAATTCTAATCCGGGTCTTAATTGTGAATGTTAGCTGGCGGTCTTAACCAGAGGATAAGAGAAAACTCATATTTCTTTACAATTATTTACTTTACAGGAAGCCGAGAGCAAGGGGAAGGGTTCGGGGAAGGAAAGTTTGCGATCGGGGAAAGGGCTGACAATTAACTGTAGAGGGCGCGATCGCGATCCAGGGCAAACCGTCGTTAAACAAGAGCTCGATTTTCTGACGGGTGAGTATCGATCCCAGATATCGTACCCGCAATCAAAAACCTGTAGGGGCGGGTTCACCAAAAGCTTTAAGGGGTGCAGACAGGTTAAATAAACCCGCCCCCACCCACAAAAAAGCCCCTTATTGATATTGGTGCAACATCTGGGATTAATAATACTTCAAGCCGATAGTAATAGAGAGAGACCGGATGTGCGATCGGTTATTTAAGTATTTTCCTGCCTGAAAAAAGTTACCTTCATAAAGATTTAGCATAACTTTAAAAACTATCAGTAAATATACGGCAAATATAACAGACTAGCAACATCAAAAAAACTCTGAACTTCTGTATTTTTCCGAATATCTTTATAATCGAGTCTACCCGATAATGATGAGTAACCGCTGAATAATGATTTAAAAGAAATTAACCATTTTTCAAGGAGTGTCCAGAGTGCCTTTAACCGACCCGATTAGAGAACCTTTAACAGAAGTGGAATCCTTAATTCCCGGACTAGCCCCAACTTTTGCCCCACAACTGCCGGGAATTCAGACTAACAAAACCTTATTATATCAAACTCCCGGATCTTCATCAAACTCTGAACAACCTAACTTAATAGAAACCGCAAAGCCGCCACAATCCGAATTCATTCGAGCCGAAACCGATGCTTTTATTACTAACAAAGCCTCCGATATTAACAGCATACCTTCTGCTAAAACCAGTGCCACCAAAACTAACAGCTACTCCAGGGATTCAACCACTTCTGAAATTGACCTTCTAATTGGCAAACTCGACTCGGACTTAGGAGATCCCCTGACAAACCCGAATCCAACTGCCTCAAATAGCGAGCCTTTTGACTCTAATAAACCCGTTCCTCACCCACCTGCAATCAGCTCGTTAGTCAGTAACTCAGAAATTAATAAAACCACACCTGCTACAACCACTGCAAGTGATAAATTACCTGAAAATAAAACACAATTACTCCCAACCGGAGTTGCCAACTCAGAAAAAGAAAATAACAAAACATTACCCGTTATAACTACATCCACAAACTTAGAAAAAGCTTCGGAAAAAACACCATTACCCGCAACCCCTGAAACGAGTTCAAAACCCGAAGATAACAAAACATCTTTATCGTCAGGGGCTACACTCAAAAGTGATTCAGAACCCAATAAAACATCACCTGCAACTGTATCAACGGTTGACAACTTAGAGCCGAACAAAACATCACCTGCAACTGTATCAACCGATCGCTCTGAGCCGAAAAAAACATCACCTGCAACTGCATCAACCATAATACCAGATCGCAGTACAACTTCATCAGAAAAATCCGAGAAAATTGCAGTAACAAATTCAACCGAAACTGTTGCGGCTAGTCCAAATATTCCCTCAACTGATAAAACCTCTACAGACAAACAGTCCCCAGTTGCCACAACTGACGACAAGATAGACTCAGACAAGCAATCTCAAAACTCCACAATTGTGGAGAAAGCCAACTCAGGCGAACAATCTCGTACTGCCGAAGTTTCTGACAAAATAGACTCCGATAAAAAAGCTCCAATTGCCCAGACTTCAGAAACAAAAAACTCAGACAAACAGCTTCCTATTACCGAAGCTGCCGCCAAAATAGACTCAGATAAAAAATCCCCAAAAGTCGATGCAATACCGACCGAAAAACCCATTTCAGATTCTCAACAGTCACCGACAACACAGCCCCCAACAGCCCCATTAATCCCAGCCACATCTAACCCAGTTTTACCTAACACTAATATCAGTGCAGAAGTCAAATCAACCGATTTACAAAAGCCAGTACAAACCGCCACTCAATCTTTAACTGACAAACAGAATGATACAGGAAAAGTTGACCCATTAAAAATCGAACCTGCTGCAATACCAAAAACAGCAGCCAGTGAAAATGTAACGGTGACGACAGCAACAGCAGCAGTTAACACCCCAGAAAAAACTCCGAACAATACTGACTCAGTTTCGGAAATTAAACAGCCAGTTAAAACAGAATCTATTGTCAGTCAATCAGCAGATGCTGAATTAATCAAAACCGACAAAGATGCAACTTCCAGCATCTCTCAACCTCCCGCAGAAACAGAGTCAGTTATCGCTCCAATTGCGGAAAAGTCTCCTGCAAAAATAGACTTACTCAGTTCTAACGTTGGCGAACAATCACCCAAACAAAGCAACTCCAACGTTTCTACCGTACCCGAACAATTGCCAATAAAAATTGAGTCAATTATTCCCACAAAAAACGATTCGGCTACGGTAGAAAATGAGAGCGTTTTTCCTGAAATAACATCAGAAATTGAAAGCGAATTGCCAACAAAAACCGATTCGGTATCGACAGCAGAATTCACTGCTGATACAATCGAACGGAACATTACTGTTTCCTTCACAGCAGCGGAATTAGAAACTGAGAAAAGCCCAGCACTCTTCTCAACTCCATCAGAGACAGCAGCAGTTACGACACAGATAGCAGAAGTCGAAACAAGCGCTTCACCCTCAACTCTTAAATCCCCACCTAAACTCACTTCAAACAATTATAATAGCAATTCAAATCCCACAGAAACTGTCGCTGTTTTACCAGCGTATTCCGATCCTGAAATTGCGCCCAAATCCGCAGAGATGACAAGCGGTTGGCTACTGTCAGCAACCGAAGAATCTGCTCAACTTTCAGACAATATTGCAGACACTCAACCCAATTCAACACAGCGTACTGGCGACTTCCAAAGCAATACCAATCCCTCAACAAATCTCTCAATAACAGCAGCAGCCAATTCACCCAGTGGCACTTTCCTTGTAGATAACCAAGGACAAGTCAAATTTGACTATGTATTTGACGGCGGCTACTTTACTGGCGAAATCGGCATTTTTAGTCTTTCAGGAATGGAAGCATTTACACCTGGTACTCCAGAATTCATCGCCGAAGCTGCTAGGAGAGTCCTAACTAATTCCACATTAGGAAACATTGTAATCCGCGACAGTACAGAAGGAGCCAAATTCACCGGTTCGATGCCGGGAGAATACGACTTCGGTTCAGGAGAATATCAGGGTATCAAAACTTTCAACATGACCCCTGGAGACACTTTTGCCGTCATGTTCGTACCCAGCGGTACAGTACAATCATCCCTCCAATACTCCTGGCTGTGGGATTTGTTTCCCGAAAACCGTCCCTTATTCAGTATCGCCACAGCCAATCCCAACGATACCGGTCATCTGCTACAAATAGCCGACATTACGGGCAGCGGTAACACCTTTGCCCTCGAAGATATGTCATCCGCTAACTCAGACAGAGATTACAATGACCTAATCTTTAAAATTAGTGGCGCAACCGGAAACGCACCGCTGCTAGATACAGTCATCAACCCTGACAAAGAATGGCGAAATACTCCCCTAGGACAACAATTGCTCGCCGAAGCCAATCCCCCGAATTCTGACAACAATCCGCCCGTTGTTTCACCGACAAGCACTCGGACTTATACAGAATTAGAGACAACTATTTCATTAGACAATCTTGCCACAGATGCAGAGGGCGACCCTCTGACAATTAGCGTCCTCAATCCAGTAAACGGCACAGTAATTTTCAATCCCTTAACGAACAAAGCATCCTTTAAACCAGCAACCGGCTTCTCTGGAATTGCCAGCTTTGATTTCCTTGCCAGCGACGCTTTTGGGAGTTCAACGCCCGCGCGGGTGACAGTCAACGTCAGCGATGTTCCCCTGCTAAATCTAGATTTTGTGAAGCGAAATCCCCGACTTAATGCAGGAGAAAATACGGAATTGATTGTACTCGGAGACTTTGCCGACCAAAAAGGTGTAGTGCTCCCAGATTCTTATCTAACTTACACTTCATTCAATCCAGAAGTAGCACCAATTGATCCAACGGGGAAAGTGACAGGTTTGGTCAACGGTACTTCAGTTTTGAGCGCAAGTCGCAACAACCTGCAAGCAGTAACAGCAGTGCGAGTAGGAAAATTGCCAGCCCCAACCAACGATGCAGAATTCAATGGAGCACTAGCCGAGATTAACGGTTTGAATGTCTATCCCAAAGCAGTCACAATGACAGCCGGAATGGGACGCTCGCTTTTAGTAGGAATTGAAAATATCATCAAATCCCCCGATCTGAAATTCGGCTCTACAGGAACTCGCTATTTCCCCGGAAACTCCAACCTATTACAAGTGAATTCAGACGGCGTTATTACCGCTATAAAAGAAGGAGTTACTAACGTCACTGTCATTCACGGAGCCGCCGAACAAGTCGTGCCAGTAAGAGTCTCCCTTCCCGCCATCGCCGGAACAATTTTAGGAGTAAATGGCGGTGCAGTTACTGGCAGTGACGGTTCAATTGTGATGGTGCCGCCCGGTGCTCTTGCCGAAAATACAGCTATTAGCTTGACATCTCTAACCAGCAATGATCTATCGCTACAACTTCCCGACGGTTTGCAGTTCGCCGGAGGCTTCAATTTAGACTTGGGCGACAACTCCTTGAAAATTCCCGCTCAATTAGCAATTCCTGCCCCTGCCGGCTTATCTCCTGGTACCGAAATTTTATTCCTGCGAAAAGGTTCGCTGCCGGATGCTAACAATATTTATTCCCCAATTTGGCTGATTCAAGAATCCGGTGTAGTCGATGCCAGCGGTACTATTCGCACTAATTCTCCACCATTTACCGGTATTTTGGAGACTGCCGAAATAGCGATGATAGCAATGCCGGACCTGGAGTTACAGAAGTTGGCATTGGAAAAGTTGCTCACCACCTCCAATATAAATGGTTCCCTTCTCTCAACAAATGTCGGTCTCCCAAATGGTTCCCTTCTCTCAACAAATGTCGGTCTCCAAAACAGCTTTTTAGCAGCCAATGCCGGTTTAATCGGTATAGCCGCCGTCACCACAGCTCAATTCGCCGCTACAATTTTACTGCTGGCTTACTTGGCTAAATACCTGAAATCTGGATTGAAAATTATTGCCATTCCTGAAGTCGGTTTACCTGTAGTCACTCCGGCGGGTGTTGAACTCGATCCAGAAGGGATTCCCCGCGTCACAGCCACTCTAAACATACCCACACTATTCCCAGCAGACCCCTTCGCACCTCCAGTGCTTCAATCCGCTGAATATAAGTTGGAAAATGGCGAACCAACCGTCGTCCTGACAGGCAGCAACTTCCTGAATAACTCCAATGATTTAGGCGGTGAATTTAAAGACTTAACAGTCAGCTTCCGCGTCGGCGACAAAACTTATCCAGGCGGGAGAAAATAGCTACAAAATTGCTGTCAAAATTCCGATTACCGTACCCCTCGGCGAATCCAGCATTGTAGTGTCGAGAAAGCAGAAAAAGCGCTTCGGACCGGGTACTGGAGATTACGAGACTGTCGAACTAGAAAGTGAAGAAAATATCCGCCTCGCTCCTACCTGCGTTGAATTGGCGCTGGTAACAGAACGTACGGGCGACAAAATCAACGTTATTAACCTCAAAGACGCTTTATCAACTGTTGAAACCCAGAACAGCAATAAATTAGCGGTTGCTTTTAACATTCCTGTGGGTAATCCCAATATCCCATCAGACCGACCGGAGTCGATCGCGGCTACTAACAATGCTACCCGCGCCTACGTGACTCTGCGGGACACCGGTCGGGTGTCTGTGGTGGATTTGATGGCGCTGCGAGAGATAGATACTACCCCAGAAACGGCAACTGTGGATGCGATTGGCTTGCCCTCTGGAGCCAGACCACAAGCTATTGCGATCGACCCCAAAGACAATTACGCTTACATTGCCGACCAAAATCGCCCCAACATCTACGTCCTCGACATCAACCCGAATTCAGCAACCTATCATACTGTTATCCAGACAATTAACGTCACATCACCCCTGGGACTGAGCCAGTTGGCTATCAGCAGCGACGGGCGCCGACTGTTCGCTACTGGTTCCGACAATAACGAACAAACACCTAACCGCCGCATTTACGCTGTCAACATTGACCCCGCCGACAAACCGAGCGCTCAGGGCTCTAACGAGCGGAAGTGGCACCAGCAGATTAAAGTAATTCCCACCCTATCGGAGACAGAGGGCATAGCTGCTACTTCCGACCCCAAGAAAATGGTGTTTACCAACGGGCTTGCTAGTGTCCTTACCATAGATAGTAATGGGGACCAGATAAAGCTTCAAGATGACGGCAAGGGCGCTCCTTTGTCGCTGGGCGTGGCCACTGACTATTTTGATGTCAACGAGGCAGTGGCTGTAACAGTAACGCAAGACGGGAAATATGCGTTTGTTGCCGGCCGCAACTCTAGGGCAAAGATAAATACGCGCGAGGGTGGAAATATAGGTATTATCGCAAACCCACTGGACCCCAATCCTCAATTGGTGGCTGCGACTCGACCGATTCCGGGCAGCTTAACTAACAACCTAGCGCTTTCGAGTGACGGCAAATATTTGATTGCTTCCTATCCCACCTTCGGTTTGGGAGGAAGTTCCTACGTTTTCGATGTTGAGCAAATGATTAAGGCTATAGAGAATCCGGGTAATTACAAGCTTGACGCCCGCGACAGGGGTGTGGATACTTGGGGTTTCCAGGCAAGCAATCAGCGAAATG
>NZ_JAEQDE010000045.1:0-61068 GCF_020737865.1 Microcoleus sp. PH2017_35_SFW_U_B | reverse complement strand
AAGATAATTTGATGATTTTTAATTCTTGAAACCGTCGCATCTACGTGTCCTTTCCTAAGCTGAGATGGTTTGATATATGGTGAATCCCAAAAATCGTAATTAGCCTTAGTTTCTGCCCATGTACCACTAGCTTCAGGTACAGTGGATGTTGGTTTATCACTCAAGTTAGAAACAATTTTCATGAATCTATTTGTTCTTCTTGCATCTCCCAATTGAGTCTTTTCTAATTCTTCCCTTACCTATTGATCGATCATTTTAATCTCATTCCTGGGCGATCGCCCGATCGTTTAACATCACAGATGTTGATTTTTGTCAAATTTATTGTTAAGAAAGATGTTTATAAAGCATAGTTTTTTAAGGGGGGTTAGGGGGGATCTGTCTTAAGTGAACAGTATTGGGTTATATAAGAAGATAGAGATGAATACAGGACGATGCAATCGGATTTGATATTATTTGTTAGTTGGCAGTTGTTAGTTCCCACCAATGCCCAATGCTCAATGCTCAATGCCCAATGCCCTGTTTGGCCAATGCCCTGTTTGGCCAATTCCTAATTCCCAATTACATCAAAATTGGGGAAGATTCCGGCTTACTGGCGTGACAAATACGATTTTTGCCTTCGGTTTTGGCTTGATAAAGGGCGCTGTCAGCGCTGCGAATTAGGATGTCGGGAGATTGCTGGGCAGAAGGAATCGCTGTGGCAATTCCGCAACTGACGGTAACGTAGGAGCCGATCGACGATCGCGCGTGGGGCAGTTGCAAGCTGGCAATGCGATCGCAAATTTTCCGGGCGACAATGTTTGCCCCTTCGGCGCTGGTGTTGGGCAGCACTATGGCAAATTCTTCGCCGCCGTAGCGGGCAGGCAAATCCCCAGCCCGCTTGGTACAAGAGGCGATCGCCTTAGCAACTTGGCGCAAACAATCGTCGCCGCCGAGGTGTCCGTAAAAGTCGTTATAAAGTTTAAAAAAGTCGATGTCAAACATAATTAAAGACACTGGCAGTTCCTCTCTTGCCAATCTGCGCCACTCTAACATCAAAACGCGATCGAACTGGCGGCGGTTGGCAATGCCCGTCAGTCCGTCAGTAGTGGCCAGTTCCTGCAATTTTTGATTGGCTATTGCTAGCTGGCGGTAAAGTTGAGATTGTTCGATCGCGATCGCCACTTGATTCGCCAAGTGCTGTAAAAAATCTATTTCCCACTGCTGCCATTCCCTCGTCTCGCTGCAATTGTATGCTGTCAGCATTCCCCACAAATTATTGCGATTTTCTCTCTCTAAATCCGGCGCACTTTTTCCCTGCACGTGCGGTTTGCCAACAGCCGGCAGCGAGAGATAATTTTCGGCTGCATATTGATTTTTTTCTGCATCCCAAATACTACCTTCTAGTCTTTGGTTTGCCGTTTCCCAGTCGCCCGATTGCCAAATTGGCACGCTTAAAACTGCTGCAATTTCACAATCTGCCAGCAATTCTTTGCAACTCCCAGACAATGCGGCCGCGTTCACATCTGCTATTGCTTGTACCGACTGGGATTCGAGCAAGAAAAAGCATGAAACTGCCAAAGCAGCATTAATATTTTGGTTTTCAATATAACCGTCTGGTAAACCGTCACCTGCGACGATCGCACCTTTTTGCTCTTCCCCGTCAAATTGAGACGCCCAATCCTGACAGCGATAAATTAAAACCCGGTCTGTGTTGAGAAATTGGCGCACTTCTGCTACGGTACTTTGAAGAATGCTTGCCGCGTCTATTGACGATCGAATATGTTCGATCATTTGTCCCAACAGCCGCTCTCGGATCGCCTGCTGTCGCAATTGTTCTTCGACTTGCTGGCGTTCGATCGCGTAATGGATTGCTCGCACCAGCAGAGTTCTCTGAAATCTTCCCTTTACCAAACAATCTTGAGCGCCCGATCGCAATACCGACAGCGCCGTATTCTCATCATTGCTATCCGTCAGCACCACAACTGGCACTGTGGGCGATCGGGCTTTCAAAACGGCGAGATCCTCGCTTCCCCCCAAGCCGTCTGACACTGACAAGTCTAATAGTACGGCGTCAAACTTTTCTGCTTCCAGACACGCCAGTCCCCTCTCCAGAGATGTAACAGTTTGGAGGCGAAACACAGCCTCGCTGAATGACCCTAAAAGATCTTCGATCAGCGTTGCATCTGCGAGGTCATCCTCAACCAACAAAATTTTCAGACATTGGTTACGTGTTAACACAACTATAGCGTTTGGAGCGGGTTTAAGGAAACTTTCTTGTTTTGAGAGCGATACTGGCGATCGGCACTAAACAACAATAATATCTTCTAGCGGCGGGTTGAACCCGGATTTTTTCTAGCCGGCAGTGGAGCACTGCTCTCACCCACCCTCCCCATCAGCCTGTTTATTTGTACATACCTACTGATTTGCGTTTGCGATCGAGCCAATATGTCGGTCTATCAAATTCAGTTTACACTCAAACTATCGATCTAGCCATCAATTAAAGCTTACAGATCCGCAGGCGGGAGCGAAACGATTTCAAACCAATACTGGCATAAAGTCTTCATTACTTCCACCAATCCTTGAAAAGTGACTGGTTTAGATATGAAAGAATTCGCACCCAAGCGGTAGCAAAGCAAGATATCTCCGCTGCGGTGCGACGTTGTGAGAATCACCACCGGAATTTGTTGAAACTGGGGGTCAGATCTGATCGAAGTTAGTGCTTCTCGCCCGTCAAGCCTCGGCATATTCAGATCCAAAAGTATCAGGTCTGGTCGATGCCAATTGCTGCCACCAGCATATTGACGGCGACGGTACAAATAGTCTAGCACTTGTTCTCCATTTTCCACAAATTCGCTTCTGATTGGTAATCGAACTTCTCGCAGTGCTTCCTCCACCAAAAAGCGCGTGTCCTCGTCATCGTTTGCTATTAAAATAGTAAATTTTTTCTTTTCATTTTTCTTTGGATAATTCACGGCTTGGCCTCACGACTAACTGATTTTGTGAGGTAGCGGGACTTGAAGCGGTTTGCGATCGCCTGCAAAGCATCTGTTGCCACGACGATCTGGCAAATCTGGCCCATAACACTGAATTTGTGTTGCAGCAATTGGCGGTTTTGCATAATTCGCAAATGTTTGTCACTAATCTTTGTTTCACTTGGCAGTCTCTGGGAGAACCGGCAAACGGCAAAGACATCAGAAATGCTTGTCCGGAAATTCCTACTAAAACTACTGTATCCCAAAGCCAGGTGCTCTGGATACAGTTGAAACAAACTGACAAGTCTGGCGCACACCGCTGATTTTTAAGTTGTATAGGGAGCGAGCTAATATCTTTATACTGAATGATTTTTAGCTTGATGTCATCAGTGAATATGCTAAAATTTATGAGTATTTGTATAAAAAAATGATAAATATATTTAGAGTTTAAGCAAATGACTGCTCACCGATCCAAGCAGAATGCTGATTTCAATGTGTAACAGGAACAGAAAAATAAAAAGTCGAGCCTCGACCAGGTGATGATTCTACCCAAAGCCGGCCGCCATGCCGATCGACAATTCTCTGACAAATCGCTAAACCGATACCTGTTCCCGAATACTCTTTTTGGGTGTGCAAGCGCTGAAAAATCTGAAAAATTCGTGGATGGTGCTGTTCGGGAATGCCAATACCGTTGTCCTGCACCGCAAACACCCAGTTATCCCCCTGAAGCGAAGCGCCCACCTGTACCACCGGCGCCTCGCTGCTACGGTATTTAATGGCATTGCCAATTAAATTTTGAAACAGTTGCAACAGTTGAAAACAGTCACCTCTTACCATTGGCAAATCGCCCCTAGTTACAGTAGCTTGATGCTTGCGGATTGCCAACTGCAAATTAGCGCAAGCATCCTCAAAAACCTGATTGCAATTTATCAGCTCAAAAGGTTTTTGACTGCGACCGACTCGCGAATACTCCAGCAAGTCATCAATCAGCGCCTGCATCCGCACGCAAGAATTAACAATATTGCCGACAAATTTATTCCCCTGGGCATCAAGTTGGTTTTGATAACGCCGTTCTAATAGTTGAGCGTAGCCTGCAATCGTGCCCAAAGGTGCTTGCAAATCGTGAGAAGCCACGTAGGCAAACTGTTCTAATTCGGCATTAGAACGAGTCAGTTCTTCAGCATAACGGGTTTGAGTTTCTAAACTTGCTTGCAGCAATTCTTGTACCAGCTTGCGCTCGGAAACATCCTCGATCGCACAAATCAAATATTGCGCGGTTCCCTCAGCATCGCGCATTACCGAAACAGTAACATTCGCCCAGCGCACTTCCCGATCTTTGCAGATCAAACGCTTTTCCCGAGAAAAAGTTTGAATTTCCCCGCATAACAGCAACCGCACGTATTCTCTGCCAGCTTCGATGTCATCAGGGTGAGTAATTGCCTGCCAATCAAGCTGCAACAATTCCGATTCTGCATAGCGGACAATTTGGCAAAAGCCGGGATTTACTCGCAAAAATTCACCTGAAAGTGTAGTTTTAGCGATGCCCACTGCTGCTTGCTCAAATATCGCGCGGAAACGTTCTTCACTTTCTCGCAGGGCAATTTCTCCTCGTTTGCGATCGGTGATATTGCGAAATGTGACTGCCAGACCGTCGTTTAATTTGACCGCGACAATGTGCAGCCAAGCACTTGTCTCTGAATTGTGTTCGTAATAAAATTCTTGGTCTAAAATTTCTCCGGTTTCTACGACAGAAACGTACAAATCAAATAACCCATTATTGCGAATTTCGGGAATTTCTGCCAACAAATGATTGCCAACTATCGCATTTAATGGCCGACCAGAAATATTGTTGGCAGCAGGGTTGACTAACAGCCACAGGAAATCTACAATCTTTCCCTGACTGTTGCGGACGGCAGAATAAGCCACCACACCGTCTAAGGAACTATTTAAGACGCTAGCAAGCAGCGACTGCGACTGTTGCAGTTCAGTGTTTTGCTCTTTTAGTTGCTGTTGCAGTTTTTGCAAGCAGACTTGCTTGTCGATGCGCGCTAAAACTTCTTCTACTTGAAATGGCTTGAGAATATAGTCGGCGCCGCCCACTCGAAAAGCTTGTAATTTATCATTAATCTCATCTAATACACTTAAAAAAATTACCGGAATTTGTTCAGTTTCCGGTGTAGCTTTCAGTCTCCGACAAACTTCATAACCGTTCATTTCCGGCATTCTGATGTCGAGCAAAATTAAATCGGGGCAATGGGCGATCGCAGCCTTCAACGCCAGTTTACCGCAAATAGCTCGACAAACTTGATACCCCTGGGCAGTTAGCAGCTCGGATAAGAACCGCAGATTGCTCGGTTGGTCGTCAACCACCAATACTTTAATTTCACTATGCTCCATTTATTTTAAAATAGATTGAGTTAAATCCATTATCCTATCGAGTCGGTAATCTGCCAGCAAATCTTTTAAAGCCTCAGCTAACGTTGGATGAGTTTCCGAAATGCGATCGACAATTTGAATCGCCAGCTCTTCATCAACATCATTAACTGCGTCGTAGAGTTCCTGCACCCAACTTCGAGGCATCTGGGCGAGCAGCGGCGAGAAAAATGAATCTGGTTTTTCGCTCACAAAATAACGCCGTAAAGCCCCGACAGGGAGCGCGGGCAATTCTTGATAGATATAGCGCACTCCCAAGTAAGAAGCGATCTTATCAAAGAGCATTTGCTCTTGAAAAGGTTTCCGCACAAAATCGTCGCAACCTGCGGCAAGAATTTCGCCTTTTTTTTCCTCAAAGGTGCTAGCAGTCAGAGCAATAATTACAGTTCGACGCTCAGATGGTTTCTCTTTAGCTCTAATTTGTCTGACGGCTTCAAAACCGTCCATTACAGGCATTCGCGTATCCAGCCAAATTAAATCAGGGTGCCAACTTTCCCAAAGTTCAAGAGCTTGGAAGCCGTTTTCCGCTTCTCGGACTTCAAAACCAATTGGTTGCAGCATTTTCACCAGCAGCAGCCGATTTTCTTGATTGTCGTCAACTGCTAAAATCCGATAAATCGGTTGATCTGGTTGTAGTGCGATCGCCCGCTGCGATGTCGCCACTGTTATTTCAGATGAAGTAGCGGGAAATACTCGGATATTAAATTTAAAAATGGTTCCCTCACCTAAAACACTTTCTACCTCAATATCTCCGCCCATGATCTCTACATATTTTTTAGTGATTGTCAAACCCAATCCCGTACCGTCAGCCGCTTGTTTGCCAGCTTCTGTTTGCACGAAAGCCTCAAATAACTTGTCAATTTCTGCTGTTGCTATGCCAACTCCCGTGTCTTCAACTTCAAACAAAATAAAATAGCAATCGTCCGAAGTAGAATTAGGATAAACCTCCGATTTTGCGGGCTGGTGGTTGGCTTGCACAGCGCGCAGCCAAATACTGCCGCAGTTTGGTGTAAATTTTAGGGCATTTCCCAGCAAATTAATTAAACATACGCGCAGCTTTTTTTCATCAGTTTTGATGTATTGGGGAACATTCGGCTGCACGGAAAATCTTAGTTGCAAATTTTTGGTTTCAGCTTTGATTTGAAACATCTCTTCGAGAGTGTCGAGGAGTTGATAAAGGTCAAAGCTGCGTTCATCTAAGCCAATGATCCCGGCTTCTATTTTGGACAAGTCTAAAACATCGTTAATTAGTTCCAGCAAATGTTGACCGCTGCGGTTGATAATTCGGAGATTTTCAATATTTTCGTGGCTGAGTAAAGAGTCGCGGCTCATGACTTGGGTAAAACCCAGGATGGCGTTCAGGGGAGTCCGCAATTCGTGGCTCATGTTGGCAACGAATTGACTTTTTGCTAGGGATGCAGCGGCTGCGGCTTCTTCGGCTTTTTTGCGTTCTATTATTTCTTGTTGCAGTTCGGTATTGCGATCGATCAATTGTTTTTTCAGTCTTTGGATGGTCAGTTGATGTTCGATTCTCGCTAAAACTTCTGCTACATGAAACGGTTTGGTTATAAAATCTACTCCTCCTACTTTAAAGGCGGTTACTTTGTCTAATACTTCATCTAAAGCGCTAATAAAAATAACTGGAATTTCTGATGTTTTCGGATCGAGCTTGAGCTGCGTGCAGACTTCATAGCCGTCCATTTCCGGCATTTTGATGTCGAGCAAAATCAAGTCTGGAGAACCTGAACGCGCTGCTCTGATTGCCATTTTGCCGTTAATTACGCCCCGGACTTTGTAGCCGCGATCCGACAGCGTTGCTGATAAAACTTGCAAATTTTCGGGAGTGTCGTCAACAATTAATATGTTGCCTTTATTATTTTCTGTTTTATTGGTGGTCATCGATGGTATTTTTTGTTAAATTGATAATTGCTGAAATTATGAAAACCGATTAAATCGTCATTATAGCACTCGCTCCAGCATCAACTACTTCTATATTTACAGAACTTACCTACAAAAAAACGATAAACCGGTTTTTTCAACCAAGATAGAGAGCCTTCAACAGTTGACAGTTGACCGCTTGACAGTTGACAGTTTGAGAGCGACCTCTACCTATAAAGAAGAGGATTGGAGTAATGAATAGTCTGATTTTAATTTCTCCCTCGAAGGCGGGCGGGCTTTCAACCAATTCTTTCTGGTAATACGATTTTAGATGGGGAATGAATGATTCCATCAGGGTTGGGAGTGCTGGCAAAGCAGTTGCTTTTTTTGTGTAACTGGTATAACGAGATATTTTCGTTATAAAACCCAGTTTCTTCGTCCACCTTTATACTGATTTAAATAATCATCAAAGATAGTTTAGCCGATCGCCCACGAGCAAGTTTAGCAATAGTCGATCGACCTCAACCATCAATAATCCTGAGCCCGCCCCTCTCCTCTCCCCTCTCCCTTCCCCCCTCTTCCTGATGACTGATGACTAATGACTGATGACTGATGACTAATGACTTCTTCCTTCTTCCCTCAAACATTTCTAAATTCCTCAATCAAATCAATAATCCGATCGCACCGGAAGTTATTCGCCAAATCGGCGATCGCGCTGCGGTAAGGAGCATCAACAGGAGGAATCGACAACAGCAGCCGAAAAATCTCCTCGTTATCAACCGAATCCGCCGCCTCGTACAACTCATCAACCCATTGGGGAGGCATAGCTTCAAAAAATGAAGAATTCAGCGCAACAGGCAAAGGAGCCGTCACAGTCGGCGCCGAAACGTCACCACCAGCCACAGCATCAGAACTTAGCGAAGCTTCTCGATCGTAAACATAGCGGACACCCAGATACTTAGCCATCTTTTCCAGAATGACTTGTTCCCGAAAAGGCTTCGCGACAAAATCATCGCACCCAGCAGACAAAATCACCGATCGCTCTTCATCAAAAGCACTCGCCGTCAGAGCAATAATCACCGTTGCTTGACCCTTCAAATGCGCTTTAATCTGTTTAGTAGCTTCGTAGCCATCCATCACCGGCATCCGCATATCCATCCAAATCAAATGAGGTTCCCAACTCGACCACATGGACAAAGCTTCAACGCCATTTTCAGCCTGCCGCACAGTAAAACCGAGACATGACAGCATTCTCACCAGCAACAAACGGCTTTCCAGGCGATCGTCCACAGCTAAAATGCGGTATTCCGGCTGTCCGGGTTCCAGGCCCACAACGCGACGAGTTGTTTGAGCCACCTGAATTTCCACTTCATTAGGGAGCGAAACTTTAACATCAAATCTAAAAATGCTGCCGTTACCGACGCTGCTTGTCACCGTCATTTCTCCTCCCATTAACTCAACGAACTGTTTGCTGATCGGCAAGCCTAAACCAGTTCCTTCATGAGCTTTTTTCCCGCTTTCTGTCTGAGCAAAAGGCTTAAACAAACTATCCATTTCTTGGGCAGAAATTCCCGCCCCCGTGTCTTCCACTTCAAAGAGCAAGCAGCAATTTGCGATCCTCTTCGAGGGCTGCGCTAACGGCGGAATCTCTTCGTTATTTCTATTTGACAACAGCTCATGTTTGATTCTCAAGTTGACACCACCTTCCGCCGTAAACTTGATCGCATTTCCCACCACATTAATTAATACTTGACGCAACTTACTTTCATCTGTTTCTACATATTGAGGGAGGTTGGGCGCAGCATCACAAATTAACTGCAACCCTTTTTTTTCGGCTTGCAGCTTCAGCATATCTTCAGTATTTTCTAGCATTCTGTGCAAGTCGAAGGTGCTGTTATTGAGTGTCACCAGCCCGACTTCGATTTTTGACATTTGCAGAATATTGTTGATCAGATCGAGCAAATGTTCCCCGCTGCGGCTAATAATTCCTAAATATTGCTGTTGGTCACTACCGAAGGCTGCGTCGCGCGCCAGCAGTTGAGTGAAACCGAGAATCGCGTTGAGGGGAGTTCGCAATTCGTGGCTCATATTCGATAAAAATTCACTTTTCGCCCTGTTCGCTCTGTCGGCTTCTTCTTTGGCTTTTTGCAGCGATATTTCTGCTTGTTTGCGCTCAGTAATATCGCTGGCAGTGCCTGTGGTGCCGGTGATATTTCCTGCTGCATCCAATCGCGCGATCGCCTTTGTATTGACATCTATCTGCCTGCCGTCTTTCCCTAATACTATACTTTCGTACTGAAACACAGCATCTCCCGTCAGCAAGCGCTGCTGAAGTTCTCGGTTCCGGTCTATCTGTGCTGGTGCTAAGAAATCGCTAAAAGAATAGCCGAGCATTTCTTCCGGGTCATAACCGTAGATTTGTTTGACAGCTTGGTTGACAAAAGTCAGGTGTCCTTGGGCATCGCAAGACCAGATAATATCTTGGGAAGTTTCAACTAAATGACGGTATTTTTCTTCGCTTTCTGCTAATGCTATTTCCGCCAGTTTGCGGGCAGTAATGTCCATCAAAGTTGTGAAGAGTTTAGTCACTTGCCCTTGTTTGTTGACAACTACTTCTCCTCTGGATTCGATGTAGCGGATCGAGCCGCCTTCACTTGTCTGTGACGGGCAAGTATCCGCAGCAATTGTCGATTCCGGGCGCAGGATGCGATATTCCAAACTGTAGGATTTGCCGCTAGCAATAGCAGCGTCGATCGTTGTTTGCCATTTTTGGCGATCGTCCGGATGCACGTATTGTGCAAATTCACTTAGTGTTGGCGCAGCCTCGGTTGCATCGAGATCGAAAATATGAGATAATTCTTCCGACCAAGTAGTTGTATTGGCAGAAAAATCGCATTCCCAATTGCCGACGCGGGCGATTCTCTGCGCTGCGGCTAAAGATGCAGCTAGAGCCCGGAGTTTTTCTTCTGCCAATTTGCGATCGCTAATATCTTGAATCACCGAAATCACGCAGGTTTCGCCGTGAATGTCAATGATTTCAGCAGACACCAGCCCGGTTCTGAGTTCCCCAGTTTTAGTGCGCCAATCAAATTCGTAGTTACGAACAATTTTTTGTTCGTCTAACATTGCAAACAACTTGGCGCGGGCTTGTGTACTTTCCCAAAGATTCAAATCAAGCGCCGTGCGATCGATAATTTCTGCTATCGAATAACCAATTGTCTGACAAAAAGCCTCATTGACTTCTAAATAACGACCGTCTTTAAGTCTGGCAATAGTAATCGGGTTGGGAGAAGAACGAAAAGCTTTAGCAAACTTTTCCTCAGACAAGCTCAGTTGTGCAGTCCGCTCCTCAACTAAAGTTTCCAATTCTTGATTCAGCTTTTGGAGTTGAGCATTTTGTTCCCCTAATTGCTTCTCCATAAAATAGCTGTTGACCGCTTCTTTTAAGGTCAACTTCAAATCTTCTGACTGCCAAGGCTTAGATATGTAGCGGTACAATTTAGCATATTTAATAGTATTCGCCACAGCTTCGAGGTCTGCTTGCCCCGTCAGCATGATTTTGATGGTTTTTGGTGAAATTATGTGAATCTGCTTCAGTAATTCGTCCCCTTTGATATTGGGCATCAGGTAGTCGGAAATCACAGCCACGATTTCGCAACCCTCTTCCAGCAATTCATCTATCAACTCTAAAGCCTCTTCGCCGCCTTCGGCTGTTTCTAATAAATGTTCTTCTCCCAAGGCTTTTTTTAACTCAATCTTCAAACTTTCAAGGATGATCGGTTCGTCATCCACGCAAATAATCACAGGTTTATTGTTCATATTTTTGCTAAACCAGATTTTATAGTTTCTACTAATTCTTGACCGTCCCACGGCTTGTACAAACAGCGGTGCAAGTTTGCCTGCTCTTTCACCCGTTGTATTGCTATTTCATCAGCTTGCCCGGTCAGCATAACTTTCACAATATTGGGATATTTTTGGTGAACCCGGATCAAAAATTCATCTCCTTTAAGACCCGGCATCAACCAGTCAGATACTATGACCAAAATATCGCTTTCCTCTTCTCCTTGAATTTCCTCAATAATTTCGAGAGCTTCATCGGCATTTTCTGCTACTTCATAGAGGTAATCATCACCAAATTCTTTTTTCAGTTGAATCTTCAAACTGTTTAAGATTACAACTTCATCGTCAACACACAAAATTACTGGTTTTGGCATAAAATTTTACTCTTTTTTGATTTTAAAATTAACGGGCAGATTGAGCCAAATTTTAATTATTGGTCTCAGTGATTTCGATA
Source organism: Microcoleus sp. PH2017_35_SFW_U_B (assembly GCF_020737865.1). NCBI lineage: Bacteria > Bacillati > Cyanobacteriota > Cyanophyceae > Oscillatoriales > Microcoleaceae > Microcoleus > Microcoleus sp. PH2017_35_SFW_U_B. The sequence goes on along the minus strand of NZ_JAEQDE010000045.1, from coordinate 49,512 downwards.
GGCAAGGATACAGTAAATTTGGTTTGACCAGGCACGCTTTCTACTTGCAGTTTACCTTGGTGTTTTTTAATGATTTTATGAACGATATCCAATCCCAAGCCGCTGCCTTCTCCAGGAGGTTTAGTAGTGAAAAATGGCTCAAAAATTCTAGGCATAATCTCTGGAGGAATGCCGGGGCCGCTGTCGGTAATACTGACTGATATTGCGTTATCTTGGTGTTTGACCTCAATTTTTAACAGTCCTTTGTTGCCCATCGCTTGTAAAGCATTATGAAGCAAATTTGTCCAAACTTGATTTAGTTCATCAGGATAGCATAGCATAGAGGGTAAATCATTAACATAATTCCTGACGACTTCCACACCATGTTTGATTTGGTAGTGGTAAAGCGTTAAAACAGTATCAATCCCGTCGGTAATATTGGCGATCGCCTTGGAACCCGACTGGTCGTAACGAGAATAGCTTTTCAAGGCAAAAACAATTTTGGCTGCCCTATCTGTCGCAGTAACAATATTTTTAGTGCTTTTTTGTACCGTAGCAAATTCGTAAGCGGTTTGTAAAATATTTGGACTTGCGCTGTCTTTCAACAAAGGTAAAAAACGTTCTAAATTATTGCAAATACCAATATCTAACAAGGTACAAGCAAGGCTGTCAGCGTCGTCAATTTTTTCTGATTCTAATTGCCGCTGCAAAAGTTTTTTCAACTGACGTTTTTCTTTACTAGATAAGTTGTCTGTTTCCTTACTTGAGTTGTACAGCAGGGCAAAGAAATCCTGCTGCCGTTCCGGGGATAGTTGCTTGAAAAATATCGGTAACTGGTGCAATTGTTCGGCCCAGAAGTCGGCGATGTTCTGCACCGAAGAGCGAATCGCCCCTAAAGGAGAATTGATTTCGTGGGCAACTCCGGCAATTAACTGTCCGAGGGCTGCCATTTTTTCTGATTGAATCAGCTCTTGTTGAGTGCGCTTCAGTTCTTCTAGGGTATGAGCTAATTCTACATTTTTTTTGCACAGCGCTGACTCTGCTAGTTTGCGGGCGCTGATGTTGCGGGCAACCCAAATCACTGCATCTTTTGAGAACAGAGAAATACAGGCGGAAAACCAAATTTCGCGATCGCCAACTGTTAAACTGTAGTCGAAATTGAGGGTTTGTTGCGTCTCTAACACTTGCTGAACTAGCATCCACCAATCATCGGGGTTGTCGTCGTCAAAAAAATGTTCGACCGTCAGGCTGACTAGATCGCAATCCGGCTCATAAACTGCCGCCGTATTAGTCGGCAAAACCTCTATGTTGCCATGAATATTTAGTACGAGAACGATGTCTGTCATCGCTTCAAAAACTGCACGAACTTTGGTTTCAGAAAAGTGTAATTTTTCTTCTAGCAATTTGCGATCGCTAATTTCTTGCTGTAATTCTTGGTTGCTGGCTCCTAGTTGAACCGTGCGTTCTCGAACTCGCTGCTCCAGTTCGGTGTTGAGGCGGCGGACTTCAGCTTCAGCGGTGGCGCGGTCTTGTATTTCCTTCTTTAACTGACTGTTCGTGTTAATTAATTCTAAAGTACGCAGCTTAATTTGCTCTTCTAGATTTTCATTTAATAACCGCAACTGTTCCTCTATTTCGGTTCTGCGAAGCGCTTCTTTTTGCAATTGTTCGTTCACTTTTTTTAACTCCAGGATATTTTCGGCAACTGTTTCCTGCAAAAGCTCGACATTCGCGTGCATTTCTACCGGATCTAAGGCGTGCAGCAGGCTACTTTGGGTGACAATTCCGGCTAAATATCCTCCCTCGTCCACCACCACCAAGCGCCGGATGTGGTGATCCTGCATGAACTGGTGAGCCTCCCACAATGTGGCTTTTGCCTGCAACGGCATCAGGGGAAAACTCATCGCGGCGGCGGCGCGAGTGCCAGCGAAATCGAGTCCGGTAGCTTGGAATTTAACAATGTCCCGTTCTGTAATTATGCCCACTGGTTTCTGATTTTTGTTGTCGCACTCATTGCAAATGACTATGCAGCTTTTGCGCTCAGTTGCCATCTGTTTTGCCACTTCTAAAACTGAGGTGTTAGTTGAGGCAATTCTTACTTCTGCGGTCATAATTTCTTCGGCGCGCCGCATTTGCAGCAAGTCGCCCGGTTTCAGGATTTGACGGATGCTTTCTCCGGTGATGGCGCCCAGCAAGTTTCCGCTGTTGTCTGTAACGGGCAAGTGACGGATTTTTGCCGATCGCAATATACTCAATATTCTGAAGATATTCCCCGCTTTATCAAGGGAAATCGCGATCGGCTTTTCAGTCATTACCTCAGCAATTATCAGCCCTGCTAGCGGTATTTCGCTCGCAGTTATTTTCACAACATCGCGCTCCGTAAAAATTCCGATCAGTTGCCGCTCAAACGCGATTAAAACGCAACTAGCCCTCGCCTGAGTCATGGCGGCGATCGCGACTTTCAAGGGTGTATCTGGAGGCAGTACCGGCGGTTTGCGGTCGATCGCCTGTTCTAAGAAGCTTTGGCTATCAGAAACTGTTATTGACATGGGCAAATCAAGGGGGAGATGCAGGTGGAACCGGCAATTAATGCCATTTTAGCTTTGAGCTTTGACAATGACTGCACCCTGACCGCGATCGAAGTCTGACATCCGTCTAAAGTTGTATTTTTGGTCGCGCCTCGGTATAATTTTGGGGAGCATCTCAGTTTTGTAAAAAACATTTTTTTTCTTTGAGTGCTGTCCCGGCTCGCGAGTTATAGAATACGCGAGCCGGGACAGCACTATAAAAGCAAAAATGAGATGCTCCCTAATTTTTATTGTAATAGCGCTAAACGGCGATCGGAATTGACACGATAAAGCTCGTTTGACCGATCGCAGATGTTACTTCTATCTTACCCGAATGTTTTTCGACAATTTTCTTAACAATATCCAGTCCCAAGCCGCTGCCTTCTCCGGCGGGTTTTGTGGTAAAGAAGGGTTCAAATATTCGCGGCAAAATTTCCGGGGGAATTCCTGTGCCGTTATCCGTAACGCCCACCAACAGGATCTGATTTTCTACTCTGACATCTAATGTTAAAATTCCGCAATTGTTCATTGCTTGCAGGGCGTTGTGAATCAGATTTGTCCAAACTTGATTGAGTTCGTCTGGATAGCACAGCAATTCAGGCACTCCATCTTGATAATTCCTCACAACTTCTACTCCGTGTTTGAGTTGGTTATAATAAAGAGTTAATATAGTTTCAATTCCCTCAGTAATATTAGCAATAACCTTTTCTCCCGTAGAGTTAGAGCGAGAATATGCTTTTAAAGCAAAAACTACTTTTGCAGCTCTATCTGTAGCTGTGATAATAGTATTCGTACTTCTTTGCAAAGCAGTAAATTGATAGGCTTGCTGTAAAATATCCGAGCTAGTGGGGTCTTGCAGCAAAGGCAAAATTGATTCGATATTGTCGTAAATGCCGATATCAACTAAGGTGTCTGCTACTGTTTCTGAATTTGCCACAGAATTGTTTGATAGCTGCTGAATCAAAGCTCTTTTAAACTGGCGTTTTTCTCGGTTGGAAAAGAGCATCGCCTGCGACTGGTATTTGGGGAGCAGCGTCAATAAATCAGAGTAACCTTCTGGGGACATTTTGTGGAAAAAATCCGCGATTTGGGCCAGATTTTGATTGAAAAAATCGGCTAAATTCTCGACAGACGATCGAATCGCACCCAGGGGAGTATTGATTTCGTGAGCCACACCAGCAACTAGCTGTTCCAATGCTGCCATTTTTTCCGATTGAATCAGCTCTCGTTGCGTTGCTTGCAGGTGTTGCAGGGCTTCCGAGAGTTCTCTGGTGCGATCGGCTACTTGCATTTCCAAGGTTCTGTTGTACTCTGCTACCAGTTTCTCAGCTTGTTTGCGATCGGTGATATCGCTGAAAGCAGTAATCGCATAGACAATATTGTTTTTGTTGTCAAAAATAGGTTGCGAGTGCATTTCCAAAGGCACAATCTTCCCGGATCTGCGGACTTCTAAATTATCGGCGATCGCACTTTCGCCATTGAGAGCTCGCCAAGCCGGCAGTTGTTGTTCAGAACAGGGGCTTTCCTTTCCTGATATATAAATTTCAGAAGCTGATATCAACTCTTCACCTGTAGCTGACGGCGCCAAAATTCGATCCAGCAACCGCTGTCCAGTTTCATTGATGTAGGATACCTTACCCTGGGGATTATGTACCGTTATTCCCACAGGTAAAGCTTCTAAAAACTGCGTCAACTTGCTCTGACTTTCCCGCACTTCTGCGTAAAGTTTAGCGTTAGCAATAGAAACAGCAGCCTGCGTCGATAACAGTTGCAAAACCTCTACCCTGTCATCAGTAAAAGCACTCGTAGTGAGATTGTTCTCTAAATAAACCATCCCAATTAATTGACCTTGATTCAGCAAGGGCGCGCACAATATAGATTGAGAATTATGTCTGACAATATACGGATCGCGCGTAAATCTTCCTTTGTTAGCTGCGTCACTTTCTACAACATTTCTTTTCCTCCGAGCGACATAATTGATAATGGAAACAGGCAGGCACTTTTCAGCAGGAACCGACTGCAAAACATCCACGCGATCGCCATCTAATTTTCCCGAAGCTTCTACCAAAAACTTACCTCGGCTTTCCAAAATCAAAAAACCATTTTCTGCCCCCGCATTTTGCAGCATAATTCTCATCAACTTCGCCAGTAACTTGTCCAGCACAATCTCGCTAGCGATCGCAGCAAAGGCTTTCATCACTGCCGCCAAATCAAAAGTTTGGCCCGAATCGTGGCTGCTGGAAATATTAGTAACTGTAGCGCTGTCGCTGGCAATGCTAGTTGACACTGGAATTCTGATTAAAAATTGGGGATAGTGTGTTTCCAAATCCTCAACTTTAGCTTGAGCTCCCCAGTGAGTGTAACCATAGTGAGCATCAGCCAAATAAACTCGTGCAATCTTCTCTTTTCCCCAACCGATATAGAACTTAGCTGCAAGTTCGTTAGCGAGAGCTTCTTCGTTAAGATATTCGTTTTGCTTCGCCAAACCAATCGCGCGATCGTACTCCTCCATTGCCTGAAAATTATCGCCCAAAACCCGATATTTCTCAGCCTCAACCAGATGAAATTTGTGCAAGTGATTCATGGGGGCGCGTGCAGCCCATGTCTGCATTTTCTTTTGGTTTTCTCCTACTCTTTCGAGCAGCATCTCTCTCCAATACATCCGCCTCAGAACAAGCAGCTAGTGCAGCCAAAGAATCATAAAAATGAAACACCGGCACAGTTAAAAAACCAGTTCCTCCCATTAAACCTTGTCTAAATTTACCTGCATTTTCCAGTGCTTGGCACAAATCCCCGAATAAATAACACAGTATTAGCTTGTGCAAATAAAAGTAATGTATTCCCGTGCGATCGTTCGCTTTCGCCAGCAACGGTAGCAGATGCTCTTCTTCGCAAGCTGTCCCCGATAAATTGCAAGGATTCTCTGCTTCACCCAGCAAGTTAAGCACCGCTTGATGAAATATTTGATTGCACTGCAAGTTGATTGATTGCTTGAGTTGAGCCAGCAGGTTGCTAGATTCAGCAATTTCGACTTTTAGATTTGTAAGTTCTTGCCCTACCAAATAAGCATATTGAGATTTTTGTTTGGCACAATAAGCGACAAACTCAAAATCTCCGTTTTTGAGTGCACTTTGATAGCTTTCTCGGAACATTGGCAGGGTTTCCCTGACATGATATTTGCTGTGAGCGATACAAGCTGCTACTATATATAATATTTTCCCTTTGAGGTTTTTTGCATTGAACATTGATGCTAAGTTTAAAGCCAATTCCCCTAACTTATTTGCCGATTCAATGTCTTGAGATTCGTAGTTCATAACTACGCCCCAAGCTGCGTAGAAAAAGGCAGAAAGCGGTGAATTTTCAGGTAGTCCCCTGAAGGAAAGGATCGACCGAATAAAACTGAATTCAAAGAAAAGTAGGCATTTAGAGTTGTAAATTAGCATTGTAATGATGGACAAACCGCCAAATTGCAGCAATATGATTTTCTAATTTTTTAGAGAAGGCTAAGCTCTTTCTTACCAGTCGAGAAACTCGTTGTCGAATAGTACAGTTGAAGCGCTCGATATAGCTAGTCAAACCACTATCTTTATCTACACGGCGTGATGACGTTTGCTGGGTAATACAGAATCATAAGCACAAAACGTGGTCGGTATAAATTACTGCACATTGACGGTACACTGGTGGTATTGAATCCCATAAAGCGCTCGCCGATGCTGCGCTACGATCTCCAATATGTACACCAACAATTTCCCTAGTCTCGGCGTCCAATGCCAGCCAGACCCACTGCTGATTTCCTTTACTATCAACGAATGACCATAACTCATCCATCTGAACATTCAAGCGCTTTTTTTCCTTGGGAGTCACTTCCACTTGCTTCTTAACAGCAGCCGCTTGGCTATTAACGTATCGCTGCACTGTATCTTCTGACACTTGTAGTACCCGAGCAATTCCCGCCTGAGAAATACGTTCAAGTAGCATCCGTGACATTAATTCCTTTTGTTCTTTTGTAATAGGTTTCCATGCCGGATTTAAAACAAATTGACGACCACATTCTCGGCATTTATAATGAAAGTTTATGATGCTGATGCCGAGTTTTACCGTTCCGACTAACTTCTTTTGAGCCACAATTAGGGCAACAATTAATTTCTAATGTCATATCACGCTATGGCAAACACTTCTCTAATTATAGCTTGCTCCGATCCTTTCCTTCAGGGCACTACCCTGGTTTCAAACGGCAGTTGGCCCGTCAGCATTTCATAGAGAGTTGCGCCGAGAGAGTAATAGTCGGTGCGATAATCTAGGCTGCGGTTCATTCTGCCAGTTTGTTCTGGAGAGATATAGGCGAGAGTGCCTTCTAGAATATGGGGATGCTTGAGGGTGGGTTGTTCGGTTAATTTGTCGGGCGCGAAGACGCTGGCTATCCCAAAGTCAATGATTTTGAGTTGGTTGGTGCTGGGATTGAAAACTATGTTGGCAGGGTTGATATCTTTGTGTATGATGTTGGCGCTGTGAATGTCGCCCAAAATGTCGGCTATTTGAATGGCGAAGCTCAGAGATTCGGATAGAGTAAAGGGGCGAGAGTGCATCAACCTTTTGAGAGATTCTCCTCCGAAGTCTTCGAGTACGATCGCCAAAGTGCGATCGTACTGTTCTAAGCTGTAAGCTCGGATGACTCCTGGGTGATTTAAGCTGCGGATGATGTCATATTCTTGTTTGTGACGGGCGAGTGCAGCCGGAGTGGGGTAGTCTTGCTTGAGTATCTTGAAGATTACGTGCTGGCTGTCGGTCGATCGCACGCCCCGGTAAACTAGAGATCGATCGCTTTCATAGATTTTCCTGAAAATTTTGTAGCCTGGAAAGTGGAGCATAACCGCAGAATCTTAGAGAGCAGCAGCGTTTATCCTAGTGTAGCCACTGATATGTGTTAATCGCTACCACCACAAATATTCTCAGACTTGCCTGTAAGCTCTCAACCACGAGCTCGATCGATCGCAAATCCTCAATCTAAAATCCTCAATCTAAAATCTTCAATCTAAAATCTAAAATCAAATAACCCTGCCTTTGTGTGCAAGCATTCAAGGCAGGGTTATTATGGAATATTCGGAATTCTGAGCGAGTAGTCCATGGCGGGCGAGGCCGGATTCGGCTGCCAAGCGTTGCACTACTCGCCCAATCGAGTTATTTTAGAGCTACGTTCGGCCAACATCAGCACTATATAAATAGTCATTACATAACCGGCGGCTAGAATGGGAATAATTAGAGGAATATCGCGATAAATCATAATTAGAACCAAAAGTCAAGGACGAGGAGGAGGACGGGACAAGTTCAAGACCTACTACATTAATTCAGCACGCAAGACTATGCCTTGGTTCTGAAGGCTACTTTTCCATATCAGGCTTGCCGAAAAACTTAGGCGTTCCCGGTGAGTCGATTTGAGATTTTCCATTTTTCGATTTTAGATTTACTCGGCAGATAAATCTGGGAGCTTCAACTAAGATCTAAAATTTTGGGCTACCCACGACAATTGTCGTGGCTTCTACCCGTTTTTGGGCGAGGTCAATAATGATTTACTGCTTTACAGATGCTTGAACAGCGTAAAACCATCCACTTTAGCTGCTTTGAGCTACCGTGCACATCTCATGCGCTAGTCTTAACTCCTGAAAATTTTTAGCCACAAGAAACTAAAAATCTGTCCCAGAAATTTTCGCTGCGATCGACTAACAAGGCTGGCTCTACGAAACTCTTACAGGCATCTGAAAGCTACCTGCCAGCCAGGCTCAATTACAGCCTGTACTTAATGTATAGAATTGTTTAAATCCTTAATACCTATAATAACACAGCGTTTCTGGGATTTAGTTATTTTTTGGCAGTGTGCTTAACAATTCGATACAATAGGAGCAACCCCTCTGGCAGCAGGCTACTCGCCTCTGGCAGTTGGGCGAGTCCTCGCTGGCGACAGACCACAAATAACTGCCGATCGCCTAGATTTTTGTTCCCTATTGCAGAGAATTGTCTTAAAATAAAGATATGATATGTAAAATTTTGTTACTTTACGGCTTGAGTCGGCGTATCCATGATCTCTAGCACTCTCCTATTTTCCTCGGTTGAAGAAGACCTGCGACTGTTGACAGAAAACTTAAAACAGTTAGTGGGTGCCCGTCATCCCATCTTGTACGCGGCTGCAGAATACTTATTCGGCACAAAGGGAAAACGGGTGAGACCCGCAATAGTCTTGTTGATGGCCAAGGCGACGATGCCCGATCGGGAAATCACCGAAAAACACCGCCGCCTCGCGGAAATCACAGAAATGATCCACACAGCCAGTCTAGTCCACGACGACGTGGTGGACGAGTCGGATCTGCGGCGGGGAGTACCGACAGTACACAGTCGGTTTAACAACCGAGTGGCAGTATTGGCGGGAGATTTTCTGTTTGCTCAATCTTCGTGGCACTTGGCAAATCTGGACAACCTGCCAGTAGTCAAACTGCTTTCAGAAGTGATTATGGATTTAGCTGAGGGCGAAATTCAACAGGGACTAAATGGATTTGACACCAGTTTGTCGATCGAAGCGTACTTAGAAAAAAGTTATTACAAAACAGCGTCTTTAATTGCCAACAGTTCTAAAGCAGCGGGCTGTTTGAGCGAGGTTTCAGCAGAAATAGCAGACGATTTGTACAACTACGGTCGCAACATTGGTTTAGCATTCCAAATAGTAGATGATATATTGGATTTCACTGCTTCAACGGAAACTTTGGGGAAACCCGCAGGCTCGGATCTGATTAGTGGTAATTTGACAGCACCAGCACTATTTGCCCTAGAAGAAAAGCCTTATTTGGAAGTTCTAATAGAACGCGAGTTCGCCCAAGAAGGAGATCTAGAGCAGGCTCTGGCGCTGGTAGCAGATTCTCAAGGTATAGAGCGATCGCGAGAACTAGCAACAAATCACGCACAGAAAGCTGTCGAATACTTAGCTGCGCTGCCCCATTCAGAATCCCGTCAAGCCTTGATTGATTTAGCAGATTACGTTTTGAGCCGGCTGTATTAGAGGTTAAAAAGTTGCACGGTAGGGGAATTGGTAATGGGGAGTTGGTAATGGGGAATTTCCTATTACCAATTCATCAGAAATTTAATTATCGCGCTTCTTAAGGATGGCGAATTAAATAATTTACACATATTTGTGGGATGGGCCAGAAGAAGCATAAAACTTGTGGAAGTTATTTAATTTTCATTCCTAAGTGAGTTCCCGAGAGCGCAAGCAATGAAATATTACCGATTACCTATTACCGATTCCCGATTCCCGATTCCCTGACATACTTCACTGCCATTGAGAAAGGGAGAATCTCATTTTTGTAAAAAGCATTTTTTTCTTATAGTGCGAGCGTCCCCGCTCGCGTATTATACGATACGCGAGCGGGGACGCTCGCACTATCTAAATGCAAAACTGAGATGCTCCCTTGAGAAAGGCTATATTTAGGCAATATCTGGCGGTGGAGCCGATCGATACTGTTGCAAGTAAACATTGATTAAGTCTTGCACTTGTCGGCGAGGGATTTCCGTCCCGACTTCCTGATTGCCGGGATTTTCAAAAAAAACAATACTGTCGAGACCTTCAAGAGCAATCATCTGAAATAAAATGTGAGTGACAGGCAACTGTACGGGCTTGACGCTCCCGCCCCCAGCCACGGCAGCGGAGGACGCATCTTTAAGAGTGGGAAAAGCATAAATCACCTTCTTCTCCTGTCCCGGTTGCTTGAGATTGCTCAAAACCACGATCGCCCAACTTTCGTCTACCGATTGCAGGATCGAGTATTCGAGGTGTTGTAGCTGTTGGGCAATTAAAACCAGCGCCGGGGCGATCGCCTCTAAGATTTGTGGCGTCGAACCGTCAGGTGGAGCTTGCTCGATTAGTGCTTGAATCTGTAGATCTAAATCCATCAGTCAGTTAATTTGAGATTTGAGTTTAAGAATGTCAGGGTAACAGGTGCAGGTGCAAGTATGTGATACCTAGCACTGCCCCATATTAAGCTAAAATGCGAAATCTGAAGTCCCATAAATTTGATTAATAAATATGAAACATATACCCAAATATAGCCTTTTTTAGCAAAAATTCTGCATTTTTTAGACCAATTCACGCTTTACCCTTCAAGTCTAAAACTATCGTGCCTCATGCTCGATTTAATTGCTCCGGGTGTCGGTGGCTGATGCAAAATTTATACTGAGGGAATAAAAAAAACGGTTTATCCTAAAAATTATCTCGTGTTCACAACCAAAACCCCCTGGTTAAACCTGGTTGGTGGCGGATAGTACATCCGGGACACATCAAAAAAAGCAGTCGTCAGTATTTTTGTAGAACAGGAGATCGAGGACATTGCAGTTTGTCCTGTGCCGGAAATACCGGAGCAAGTAGCGGTAGAAAAAAAATCTCCATACTGCTACATAACTGTGCTAATTTCAATGTGAGCTGTAAACAATCATGCGGGAAATCTGCCAGAGCGTGGAAACCATATTTCAACTGCTGTTAGACGAACTCAAAAAGTCCACTCGCGCGTCTGAGCAGAATTGCCAAGATGTAGCAGGGCGACTCGCAGCAGAAGTCAACAGGATATGCACAGAAAGTCAGAGAATTCAAAACTCGGGAGACATAGAGGGTTCAGCCCAGAGTCTAGCTCAGCACCGCTTGCAACAATGCCTCCACTATTACACTTTAGGCTCCGGGCCCGGGCGAGTAGAATTGCACAGTACCCTCAGCGCGATCGTCTATCGCTACATCACCCCTCCACAGGTGCAGTCTAGCTATCAGGCGCGAGTAGAACTGATCAAAGATTTCTTGCAAGGATTTTATCTGGAAGCTTTAAAGGCATTCCGGCGGGAAACCGAACTGCCACCTACCTACAGTCCTCGCACTCGCTTAGAACTAGCAGAGTACATGGCCTTTGTAGAGCGTTTTGGCAAGCGACGCATTCCCTTGCCTCGCAACCGGAGCCAGCAACTAATTATTTTGCGGGCCCAAACTTTTTCCCAGCAGCAACCCAAAGAAACCTCCGTGGATATGGAACAAGCCGCCGATGGAGGGGCTTCAGATTCCGACCAAACTTGGAACGACACGTCGGTGCACTCGGTGCGGGAAGCGATGGCAGGACAGGGTTCCTCGGCAATTCGCCCTCAAGGCGAAGAGTCAGAATCTCTGCGGCAAAATGTGATTGATGAATTAGTGGCGTATTTGAAAGAGCGCAACCAACAAGAATGCGCTGATTATTTCATATTGCGCTTGCAAGACTTGCCGACTAATGAAATAGAGTCGCTTCTAAACATAACTCCCCGTCAAAGAGACTATTTGCAGCAACGCTTTAAGTACCATTTGCTCAGGTTTGCCATGTCGCACCGCTGGGAACTGGTTCACCAGTGGCTGGAAGCAGACTTAGATAAAAATCTGGGTTTGCTGCCTTCCCAGTGGCAGATATTTGGCGACCAAATCGGGCCAGAGGGGCAGCGTTTGTTAAAGTTGAAGCAACAGGGTCTGTCGGAGTCAGCGATCGCGCAAACCCTCGGCAGCACGGTAGCCCAGGTACAGAAACGGTGGTTTAAATTACTCGAACTTGCCTGGGAATTACGAAATCGTTCAGATTCCGGAGAAGGGGCATCTAGTGATGAATAACGAAACGAACAGGGATGCAGAGGCTTTCGAGCGCCATTTCTTAGACTGGGTATTGCAGGCGCCGATCGAGAATGCCTCTAGCGAAGATGAGGAGAACTTCAATCTGCCCCCTTCTTCAGAAGAGTGGGGCAACGAAGACAATTCTGGGGTGGAATACTGGGAATGGGACGAACCAGACCCGCTGGATTATCAAGTGAGGGGGCACAGCAATGCACCCGCACAACCGCTGACTATTGGAGATATACCGACCGTGCAAGACCGTTTTCAGACCTTGTTAAAAGAAAGGCTTAGAGCCGAAATCGAATCCAACCCGCCTCTGTTCCCCTGGGAAACAGAAATTAAAAGTTACGACCACGACTACCCAGACGATGTAGCCCCCCAATGGGTTCCCCCCCTACACATCTGGACTCCCCAACTACAAAATATTAGATGGGGTCGCCTGCCAATTCCGATCGCCCAAGGGGTTTTTGCTCAACTGCTAGAACCTTGTCAGGAATTGGTAATGTTGTCACTGCGGGAAGGAGCAAAGTTAGTCCGCGCTGTAGATAGCTTGTTTCCAGACCAGTCTCAGGAACTTAACGAATTAGCTGGTATGGTACTTCTGGGTGCGACAAGAGGAATTACAGCTTCAGAAGTAGAAGATTTACCGAATTACGAAGTGGCAACTACCGATCAACAAATGCTCATGTCGCTGTTGGCCGCCCGAGAAATCATTGACTCTCTAACTTTGGATTGTCCTGTAAATCAGCCGCCGGTTTCCCGAGAATGGTTGACAGCTTTGGGTTCGCTGACTCTGCAAGCTCAATACCTGTCCAACCGCAATACAGAACCACCAAGGCCGTGTTTAAGAGTTGAATGCGAATTTCCTGGGGGAGGAAGTTTGGAACTCAAGGGAGGAGATGCCGAAGCAACTGCACATCGTCCGAATTCCGGGCATTTAAGTGTGGAGTTGTTCGATCCGCAACCGGATAAGATTTATGCCTTAGAAGTTCGATTCCAAAACTTCGAGACTAGACCTCTGATGTTTGCTATTCGTCCAGTTTTGTCAGGACAAGATAGCAACTAGAAAGTTTAGTTGACAGTTGACAGTTGATAGTTGACAGTTGACAGTTGACAGTTGACAGCTACCTCTACCTGGAATGAAGAAGATTGGAGTAATGAATACTCTAATTTTATTTTATCCCTACAAGGGAGAGGCTTTAAGCCAAGTCTTTCTGGTAAAATTAGAGTAAATAATGTATGTTTTTCCTCTAGGGTTTGACCTCACACACAAACAAATTCAATCCCCCGACCTCGCTCGTGAAAAGCAAAAAAAATTAGATTTTAGTTAAAGCCCTCTCAGATTTATCTGTGGATTCAATCTAAAATCTAAAATCTAAAATCTAAAATCGTTGGATGGGTGCACATGACAACTGATAACCTGCGAAAGATACCTGTTTTGGGTAAGCTGTGGGAGCAGATTGAGGCGATGCCTCCGCCGGTGATTGAGGATTCTTTGCTGCTGCGAATCCTGGTTCAGTTGTTGGTAATTGTGGGCATTGTGGCGACAGACGTTGCTGCTGAAGAAGCGCTGAACCTGTGGGCTGTGCCTGTTAGCATTGTGGGGGCAACTTGGAGTTGGTACCGCCGCCGCGATCGCAATGTGGCTGCTAAGTTCTGCATAGCTATTGCCATGCTGGTGGCGCTGTTGGCTTTTTTTACCCGTTTGATAGGGGAATTGAACGATACCCGGTTAGTTTTGGCGCAACTGTTAATTCACATTCAAGTGTTACACAGCTTCGATTTGCCCCGCCGCAAAGATTTGGGCTATTCGATCGTCATCGGGTTGATTTTGTTGAGTGTAGCGGCGACTATCAGTCAAACGCTGACTTTTGGGCCGTTGCTAGTGGTGTTTTTGGCTTTAGCGCTGCCGACTTTGGTGTTGGATTATCGATCGCGCTTGGGACTTTCCAAGGCAGACGATAGCAAGCAGAAAGTAGAAGGTGCAGCCAAAAATAAGAACTGGTCACTATTTGCTGCTACTCTATCCCCCAAGTATTTTGGTTGGCTGCTAGCGATAACTCTCGGGTTGGGGCTGACTATTTTTGCGTTTTTGCCGCGCCTCCCGGGCTATCAGTTGCGGACTTTTCCTGTCAGTGCTCCCATTCAATATCAGGGGGAGTTTGACTCGCGCAGCATTTTAAATCCGGGGTATGTCAGAGGGGGAAATGAACAAGGGACTGGCGGAGGAAGGGGGAGAAACCCAGACAAAGGGCCAGGAGAGGTGGACTCAACTTTTTATTACGGTTTCAACCAGCGCATCAATCAGAATTTGCGGGGGGAAATGAAACCCCAAGTGGTGATGCGGGTGCGATCGCAAGCGGCGGGTTTTTGGCGGGTGTTGGGCTTTGACAAGTACACTGGTCAGGGTTGGGAAATTTCTCGCAACGAACAAGCTCAAAAGGTGAATAGACCTAGGTGGTCTTTTCAATTTTATCTGAATCCGTTTCCGAATGCGCCTCGGATTCAAGAGGTGATTCAAAGTTATACTATTATTGCTCAGTTGCCGAATTTGATTCCGGCTTTGGCTAAGCCGAAGGAACTGTATTTTCCGACGATGGATGTGGCGGTGGATGCGGAGGGCGGTTTGCGATCGCCTGTGGAATTGCGGGAAGGTTTGACTTATACGGTGATTTCTAATGTACCTGTTCGCGATCGCTCCGGGTTGGGGCAAACTGGTACTAATTATCCGAAAAATATTCGCAAGTTCTATTTGGACGTGCCGCCGAAAATTGCCGCCAAGGTGCGAGAAAAAACAGAAGAAATTTTGTTGGCGAGAACTAGAGTAGCTAAGTCAGACAGGGCGATCGATTCTCCCTACGAAAAAGCTTTGTATTTAGCTCAATATTTGAAGCAAAACCCGAATTATAAACTTGTAAAAGCTTTGCCTTACTTGCAAGAAACAGAAGATTTAGTCGAGGGTTTTCTGTTTGGCTATCAAAACACGCAAGACGGCAAAAAGGTTACAGGCGGATATCCCGACCATTTTTCGACGGTACTGGCAATTATGCTCAGATCGATCGGGATTCCGGCGCGAGTGGCTGGCGGTTTCGATACGGGGGAGTTCAACCCGTTTACTGGTTTGTATGTGGTAAAAAATACCGACGCTTTCATGATGACGGAAGTATATTTTCCCAATTACGGCTGGTTTGGTTTTAATCCGATTCCAGGTTATCCGTTGATGCCGGCTTCGGTGGAAGACAACCAGACTTTTAGCGCGCTGGAATGGTTTTGGAAGTGGATCGCGGGTTGGCTACCGACGCCTCTGAGAAGCGGGCTGGATTCGGTTATCGGTTTTGTAATTGGCTGGATCACTTTGATTCTGGGCTGGTTTCTGGGACAGTTTGCTAAGGGTTGGGTTGGGTTGTTTACTGGGTTGATTGGTGCGATCGGCTTTGGCTTCATTGGCTGGTTAATTTGGCAAGGGTGGCGCAAGTGGCGCTATCGGCGTTGGCTGGGTAAGTTACCGCCGGTAGAGGGGGTTTATCAGCAAATGTTGAAGGATTTGGCGAGTCGGGGATTTGCCAAGCAGAAAGCTCAAACGCCTTTGGAGTATGCTGAGGCAATGCGCGGCCATCATGCAACCGATGAAGCTGAGGTAATTGAGGAAGTTTCGCAAGCTTACGTGCGGTGGAAGTACGGTGGCGAAGCGGGAAATTTGGATCAGTTGCGGCGGTTGGTGGATAATTTAAGGCGATCGCACTTAAAGAAACTGAAAAACCGCTGGTTTTCAAAGTTCACAACGCCCAACCTCAAGTAAAGGTTCGTAGTGAGGAATGCAAGTCCGCATCAATCAGAAGACTCAAAGGTTCGTAATGAGGAATGCAAGTCCGCATCAATCAGAAGACTCAAAGGTTCGTAGTGACGAATGCAAGTCCGCATCAATCAGAAGACTCAAAGGTTCGTAATGAGGAATGCAAGTCCGCATCAATCAGAAGACTCAAAGGTTCGTAGTGAGGAATGCAAGTCCGCATCAATCAGAGGACTCGCATTCCCAACGATCAAACCAATTGTATTAGGGTTTATAGCCCCCATTCCGCACCCAGGGAAAACCCATGAAAAATAGATATTGCGATTGCTTCGTCCCTCGCAATGACAATTGATAACTCAATACGGTTGGGTTAATGCTCTTCTCTCAGAAATGAAGAAGTTTTATCTTTCTGTGGTTGGGACTATATTCTGATGGCTATATTAAGTGCAAGTTCAGAGATAATTAATCTTACCATAATTCTAGATCGCTTATGACTTTTTCTAAATCAATCTTTTTCGTCATGTCCTTCGGCAAATAATCAAAAACTTTCTCTAAAACTTCCACAGACACATTCTCGATCAACCAATCATCACTAGAATCATTCTCCAGATTCAAAAAATACTTTAAACGTTCTTCTATCGACTCCTTATCTCCTTTATCCACTTGTCCAACTCGCTCAAACCAATTCCCTTGGGAGTCCTTAAAACAATTAGCATCAATAGTACATATCTGATGCACTAAAGCCAATGAATTGCGATCGAGACCATTTTTGCTAGTCGAGTTAATCGGATACGCTGTTGGCAAACCTTTACAGGTTTCTTGGAAAGTTAAGGGAATCACGGTAAAAGTTTGTAAGCATTCAGACTTATCTTGAAATTGGTCGATTTCCCAAAAGAGATAATGATGCTCTCCCCGCAAAACCCTACTATAATTAACTATTAGTTTACAATCAACTGTCTTGCATTCCATCTCGTCTGGTTGACTTAAATCATAAATGTGATTATGATTGTGTTGGCAACGAAGAGATACTTTCTGGGGATTCACTAAATAAATCCAACCTTGACGAGGTGTTTTTCCAGCCACATTATCACCCTAATTCATTGATTAATTTTTGTCTTTCTGTCTCTAGATTCAGCCTCACCACTTGATCTTGTTGATGGCTATCTTTAACCTCAATCATTGGCGCAGTGCTGTACACATACTTTAGCAACTTCTGGATTTTATCCTGTCCTGAACCTGCCCATTCTTTCCGAATGTTTTCTAGCATTAGTTTTAGTCCTACAGGTAATTCTAAATCATCGATATTACCTGCTTCGGCACCAAGTCGGATAAATATAGTTTCTCCCACAAATTCTTGAACAATTGTTTTGCCATTCATTTGATTTAAGGCGACTATTATGTCTTCGTTCCAAGGGCTATAGTGATAATAACGCCAATTGAGCTGCGTAAGTTGTTTGTTTGTCCATTTGACAGCATAAAGGTCGGCTAAATATAAGAATTTGATTAATTGGTTTTTTGTAATGTGGCCTTTGGTGGCGCAAACAAAATAGTTGATGAGGGTTTCTAGCATGGCTTTGATTTTTTTAGGGTGCGTCGCTATTATAAAAATTCATTAATTCCATCGATAATCTGAGCGCGATGTATCTTACGACTGTTGGGAAAGACTAAAAGATAGGGTTGTTTATTCAACTGTTGAACAACCAAGGTGCGTCGCTATGAGATTGTCGATCGCGACACACCCTACGAATGTTACGATTAAAGAAACCGGGTTTTTAGCAGAATTTACGCCTACAGCGAAGTAAACGCGTGAAAAACCCGGTTTCTGGACACCCGCGCGCAAGTCCTGAATCGTACTTTAAACGTTACATTTTACTGATGATTCTTTGCACGATTTCTACACCTGTTACCGCCTGCCAGCCAAATAGCCCCAACAGCCCCACATTTAGAACGATGTGAGTGTATCTCGCCCAATTTTGACCTTTTTGCATGAACGGAGTCAGAGACGCTGAAATGGCAATTATAGCGGTCATTCCCAAGCCTGCTACTAGGTGCGGGGCGACAAATAGTTTGCCGTTGTTGATGTAGGTGACGGCCATTCCGCCGATCGCACCCGTTACCATCAAGCCTAGCAGCAAAGAGCCCATCTGATGGTGCTTGATATTGAATTTGCCCTTAATTAACTCTTTCTTGACATCACCTTCCGCACTTCTGGTACGGCGGATTTGAATTCCCAGATACAAAGCATAAAATGAGATTGCTAGCAATACCCACATTAAAACTGGGTGGAAGAATTGACTCCAAACTTTCACAGACTGCGGAATTTCCAGATTCATAGTGTTCTCAGGATTAGTAAACATACTTCATAAAACTTAGCATACCAGTAAGTCCGTCTCGTGCGACGGTACAAATATACGGTATGAGAGACTATTATGCCTGCCACTAAACAAGACGCTGTATTGATCCAAGCTGCCAAGACTGGCAACATTATTCACGTCCAAGCCTTACTCGCTAAGGGCGTTGACGCTAACGCCAAAGACTCTGAGGGGACGACGGCTTTGATGTTTGTCGCCCAAAAGGGCTATACGGAAATCGTGCGTATTTTACTAAACAATGACGCTAATGTCAACCTCGCAAGCAGACGTTTTGGCCTCACGGCTTTGATGTTGGCTGCGGCTAACAAACAGGCTGATGTTATGCGGCTGTTGTTGGCTGCGGGTGCTGATGTTGATGCTAAAAATGATGATGGAAGTACGGCTTTGATGGCGGCTTCTCTCAAAGGTGATATCAATGTTGTCCGGCTGTTACTTGATGCTAAGGCTGATGTGAATGTCCGAGATAAAGATGGAGATTCGGCTCTGAAAATAGCTGCTTTGTCGGGACACGAAGCTGTTGTTCAAGCTTTGGCTGATGCGGGTGCTGTTGCTGATAATTCTATGCTATTTTCAGCTATTAGTCAAGGTAGCGCTAAAATTGTCCGAATTTTGCTCGATCGCGCTGCGGATGTTAATCTTAAAAATCAGAGGAGCAAAACTCCTTTGATGCTGGCTGCTACGGCGGACAATTTGGCGGTAGTCGAGACGCTGCTAGCCGCTGGTGCTGATTTGGAAATTCCCGACAAAGAGGGCGAAACTGCTTTAACTTTGGCTGCGGATTGCGGTAATGTTGATGCGGTGCGAGTTTTGCTGGCTGCGGGTGCTAATGCGAATGTCAAAAGTGGAGATGGCGGGACGGCTTTGATGGCGGCGGCTGCTGGGGGAAATTTGCCGATCGCACATATCTTACTAGATGCTGGCGCGGATCTCAACGCGAAGGACAGAGATGACGAAACTGCGTTGAATTTTGCCGTGGTTGAAGGCTGTCAAGATGTGGTGGAATTGCTGTTAAACCGAGGTGCTTATGTCGGTTCGAGAAATCGGTTGGGCGATACGCCTTTGCTGGTGGCGGCTGTTCACGGTCACAGTGCGATCGTATCCGCTTTGCTGCAAAAAGTAAACTCAAATCGTCCAGATTTCCTGAATGCTAAAAACTTTGGCGAGACAGCTTTGACTCTAGCTGCGTTTCACGGACATACTGAAACGGTGAAAGCCTTGCTTGACGGCGGTGCAGATCCGAATATCCCGGCGGATTTGGGGAAAACTGCTTTAATGAAGGCGTGCGATCGCGGTTATATGGCGATCGTCAAAATATTAGTCGAAAAAGGTGCAGATGTCAACTTGCTCGATGAATCCGGCGCAACCGCTGTGATGTGGGCCGCCCATCGCGGTTATGCTGATGCTGTAGAGATTTTAATCGCCGCTGGTGCAGAGTTAAATCACAAAAATCCGGGAAATTATACAGCTTTAATGTTAGCTGAATTTAAAGGTTATTCCACTGTCGTGAAATTGCTCAAAAATGCCGGAGCTCAGGAGTAAAAATCGCATCGTGGGAGATGCAGACGGCGGTTGAAACCGCGTCTATACAAACCAACCAGACGGCGGTTGAAACCGCGTCTATACAAACCAAGTCCGCCTCCGCGGACTGAAGAAAATGCTGTGTCAAGAAAAAACGTAATGTTAACCATCCATTCTTCAACCCGCGGAGGCGGGTTTTGTTTTTGTAGACGCGGTTTCAACCGCCGTTTTATCTTAACCCGCAAATCTTGTCTCAATCGGCTTTACGCACCCAGCCATTAATAGTAAACCTACTATCAGCAAAAGCTTTAGAGGGACAGCTAACTCGCAAAACTTCGTGCATATAGCGACTCAGAAAAAATACAATACTATTATTCCGAGGTTCAACCGTTCTGAATGTCTCATCTGCAACATAAAAATTGTTCTCGACTTTGCTATCGTAAATCAGCAATTCCCCGCCTGAAAAAGCCTTAGGTTCTCGGTTGAAATAATAAACGTAAGTAAAAAATCTGCTTGCGGTATCTGGCGAACCGCTGTCGTTGTGAAGTTTATAAAAGTTGTTGTCATTGTGCATAGTTAACTGAGCTTCTATGTCACCAAGCGCAAATGCTGGGATATTTAATTTACGCAGCACATCGGGGAGAATTGCTTTAATGCGATTCACCATCAGTGTAGAAAATTCCGGGAAGGAGTGGAGCACCATTGAGCGACGGTAATCTTCGGCATTTGTTGAGGTACTGGTAGTTACAAATTCTGACTCTTTGGCTAAAACATATTTGATTAGTTTGTTCTTTTCTGCGGTTGTCAAAAAGTTATCTATTTGGGCGTAGCGAGATATTAAATCGTCATTTACGGGTGCAGGGGCGGGAATTTCTGCGGGAATTTCTGGGGGAATTTCTGGGATAATTTCTAGGGGGATTGCTGGCTGCTGCGGTTGCGGTTGCTGCAAGAAAATTGGGGGTTCGGTGACTAATCCGACGAGATGTTCGGCGGGAAACGAAAGGCTGGAACGCCCGTCGTCTATGGGGATTTGGAATAAGGTGGAAAAACCTACTGTCTGTTGCTGGCGATCGACTAATGCTTTGACAAGGTTGTGCAATAATGGTGTGTCGGATTTGAGCGTAATAGTGCACTGATGTCCGCCGGTAAGCAGGATTTTAACTTTTACGTCTTGGGGTTTAATTTGCTGTTCACTGTAAGTCATAATTTTTTTAAGGACGCAACTGGAAAATTGGTAGGAATATAACAGTTTTGATTGGTTTCATAGTCTTCTCGATCCCCCCTAGCCCCCCTTAAGAAGGGGGGGACAAGAGTATTGTCAAAGTCTCCCGTCTTAGTAGGGGATAAGAGTCAAAGCCTCCCGTCTTAAGACGGGACAAGAGTGTCAATGTCTCCCGTCTTAAGACGGGACAAGAGTATTATCAAAGTCCCACGTCTTAATGGGGGATAAGAGTATTCTCAAAGTCAACCCCTACTCCCCTTCTTAAGGGGGGATTTAGGGGGATCTAGACTCGGATATAAACGAGAAATCCAAATCTTTTAGACTTAAGTTAAGACCAATGAACACTATTATAGCCTTTCTCAGAAAGATGAGGTATGAATGACAGCTTATATAACTGCTAAACTAAGAAGGGCTGAAGCCCAACAACATACCTCATCTTTCTGAACACCGTTATATATCCCTATAACAGGCTACACAATTAAGAATTGCTAGGCATTATTCCTAATGCAAGAAGTGGCGGATATCAGTGAAAACCATGGTGATTCCGAGTTGGTTGGCGGCTGCGATCGAATCTTTATCGCGCATACTTCCTCCCGGTTGGACGATCGCAATTATCCCCGCCTCAGCCGCCGTTTTTACGGAATCGTCGAAGGGGAAGAAGCCATCGCTAGCCAAAATCGCTCCTTTACTCTTCTCTCCCGCTTGTTCCAACGCTAGTTTAACCGATCCGACGCGGTTCATTTGTCCGGCGCCGACACCGATTGTAGTGCGATCGCGCGTCACAACGATCGCATTTGATTTAACGTGTTTCGCTACTTTCCAAGCAAACAGCAATTCTTCCCACTCTCCCGCCGTCGGTTGCTTCTCGGTAACGGCGCGCCATTTGCTAGTTTCTTCTACTACATTATCCGATTCTTGCACCAGCAAACCGCCTGCAATTACTTTCACAGTTTGCGCTGGCCCTCGATTCAAATCCGGCAAAATCAATACTCGAACTTTCGCCTTTTTCTTGATAATTTCTTCCGCTTCCGGTTCGCACCCCGGGGCGACAATACATTCTAAAAATGTCTTAGTTAGCGCCGTTGCAGTAGCAGCATCAATCGGGCGATTCAGGGCAACAATTCCGCCAAAAGCTGAGACTGAATCCGTGTCAAAAGCTTTTTGATACGCTTCCGAAATAGTCGAGCCCAAGGCTGTACCGCAAGGATTTGTATGCTTCAAAATCGCGGCGGCGGGAGTCTCGGGAAATTCTACAATTAGCCGCCTTGCTGCTTCTAAATCTACTAAATTATTGTAGCTCAATTCTTTGCCTTGCAGGATGGTGCTAGTTGTCCAGCCTGTCGGTGCATTTCCGCTTTGATACCAGGTGGCGGCTTGGTGGGGGTTTTCGCCGTAGCGGAGTGTTTGCAGCTCTGTTCCCGATACGCTAAACTCCTGTGGTAGCTTCGATTCTGGCTCGGATTGGCTGCTGAGATAATTTGCGATCGCGCGATCGTAATTTGCTGTATGCTGAAATGTTTCTAACGCACATTTTTGCCGAAACTCTAAGGATGCTTCCGCGCCGTTTTGCCGAAGTTCTCCTAAATAAGTATTGTACTGTTCTGGATTGCACAAAACTGTCAAATGAGCGTGATTTTTAGCTGAAGCCCTCAGCATCGCCGGCCCGCCGATATCTATATTCTCAATTGCGTCTGCTAGAGTAACTCCAGGTTTGGCAATAGTCTGTTCAAATGGATACAAATTGACTACAACTAGATCGATCGCCCGAATTTGATTTTCCGTTAAATCCGCGAGGTCTTGTGCTACATCGCGGCGTGCTAAAATACCTCCGTGGATGCGCGGGTGAAGTGTTTTGACTCGCCCGCCCAAAATTTCGGGAGAACCAGTATATTCCGCAACTTTCGTGACAGGGATTCCTGCTTCTTTGAGGGCGCTTGCTGTCCCGCCGCTGCTAATTATGTCAAATTCAAATTCTTCTACTAGACTGCGCGCTAAGTCGATTAGCCCGGTTTTATTGGATACGCTCAGAAGTGCTAGACGTGCCATTGGTTTGAAATTGCGATCGCAAAAATAGACAGGTTACATTGTATATCAAATCTGTCCGCAGGTAGATATTTTGCTAATTGGTAATTGTGATTATTTCCTGAGAGTTAAAGCATGAGCCTGCTTGTGAGCCAGCGAACTTACTTCAAAATCATATAATAATTTATACTTGGCAATTGCTTCTAAATATTTAGAATAGGGGGAGTCGATAGTGTTATTTTGTCCCCTAGGAGGCTGATTGAAGCCATTTCTCGCCTTAATGGTTAGTTTGCCAACTACGTAAATCCCGATGTTGTTGAAATTACTTACTCAAGTGGAATAGATCATTCCATGGAGATAAATATTAAATTTCAAAAATATTTTAGGATGAATCATAAAGGTAATGTGTTAGCATCGAAGGGAAATTGTTTTCTGCCTAGATTAAAATAAAAATTTCGCGATCGCAACACCTTAATAAAAAAATGGTAGGTTTAAATATGTTTTTTCATGAAGCTGATTCAGAAAATAAGGTCAGTAATATTAGAAGTACCCACAAAACACTTTCTAAAAATATGAACAATAGAATGGACTGTCAAGAGTTACCCCAAAAAATAGCCGATGATTGCATAGAAGCCAATTTTGGACAATCTGACAGTATTAGTATTTGCGAAATGCAAAATATGCAAGAAGCAATTGAACAGTTAGAACACGATTTAAAAGCTAGTGAATCTCGGTTTCGGAATGCGATCGCCAAAAATGCCGACGGCATCGCAATCGTCAATAAGCAAGGGATTGTCTGCTTTGCCAACCCGTCAGCAGAAGCGCTCTTTAACTGCAAAGCAGAGCAACTTTTAGGCCAAGCATTTTTTGGCAATTTGGTAGTAGAAGGTTCAGCTTGCGACATTGAGATGGACTCGGATATTATTCCCCAAGTTGGAGAAACAGAAGCAGCAGGAATGCGCGTCGTGCAAACAGAAGTTGAAGCTATTCGCCAGCACAAAGCAAATGCTGTAGTAGAAATGCGGGTGGTGGAAACAGAATGGGAGGGAGAAATGGCTTATTTAGCAACGTTGCGGGACGTTACCGATCGCAAGCGCGCAGAAGAAATGCTTTGGTTGTACGATCGGGCTATGGCTGCTACCAGCACCGGAGTTACCATTGCTGACGCCACCGATCCAGAACATCCAATTATTTATTGCAATCCCGCCTTTGAAAGCATGACAGGCTATCGACGGGAAGAAATTATCGGGAAAAACTCGCGATTTTTGCAAGGAAGCGATACCGATTCCGAGGCACTAGAAATAATCCGCCAAGCCTTGACAACCGAAAGCGAATGTCAGGTAATATTAAAGAATTACCGCAAAGACGGAACAATTTTCTGGAATTCTTTCTCAATCTCTCCAGTGCGCGACAAAAAAGGCAAATTAACTCATTTCATCGGCGTACAGAGAGACATCACAGATCGCAAACAAGCCGAAGAATCCTTGCGAAATTCCGAAGCACAAAGCAGAGAACAATCAGCACAACTAGCAGCAGCACTTGACGAACTAAAAAATACTCATTCCCAATTAGTTCAAAGCGAAAAAATGTCCAGTTTGGGATTGCTAATTGCCGGAGTCGCTCACGAAATCAACAACCCCGTCAGCTTCATTCACGGAAATCTCGCTTACCTCAAAGATTATATCCAAGACTTATTTCACCTCCTAGAACTTTACCAACAAAATTATCCCAATCCAGTCGCTGAGATTCAGCAAGAAACAGCAGAAAACGATCTCGACTTTTTAGCTGAAGATTTACCCAAAATCATGTCTTCAATGAGCGTAGGCGTCGATCGCATTTGCCAGATTGTGCAGTCGCTGCGGAACTTTTCGCGGCACGACGATTCACAAATGAAACCAGTTAACCTCCACGAAGGTATTGACAGCACGCTGTTAATTCTCAATCACCGCTTGAAAGGAAACGGCGAAATGCCGCCAATTCAAATTGTCAAAGAATACGGAAATTTGCCGCTTGTAGAGTGTTTTGCCGGGCCGATAAATCAAGTTTTTATGAATATTCTTAGCAATGCGATCGATGCTTTAGACGATCCGAACATTAGGGAAGATTTTCAAGAAATGCCGGAAAATTTCCGCCAGATTAGAATTTGTACCGAAGTTATCGGCAATGTTGTAGAAATCAAAATTTCTGACACCGGGCCGGGAATAACTGAGGAAGTCAAGCAGCGCATATTCGATACATTTTTTACTACCAAACCCGTTGGGAAAGGCACGGGAATGGGTTTGTCAATTAGCTATCAAATTATTGTAGAAAGACATCAAGGAGAATTATATTGTACTTCGGAATTGGGCAAAGGCACGGAATTTATTATCAAAATGCCGATCGCACATTAGTGTGGTTAGCCATAATAAAAATTGTTTGTAGATGCAGCAGACGGCGGTTGAAACCGCGCCTACACAGGCAAAACCCGCCTCCGCGGGTTGAAGAGAAGAGTAGTCGATGAAAATTATTTTACCCTTTTCCGTCGGCGTCCGGCGGACTACCCTTCGGGAAGGCTAACAGGTTTTTATAGGCGCGGTTTCAACCGCCGTCTGCATCTGGGTAATTGCTCTCTTCAACCCGCGGAGGCGGGTTTTGTTTGTGTAGGCGCGGTTTTAACCGCCGTCTGCATCTGGGTAATTGCTCTCTTCAACCCGCCTCCGCGGACATCGCTTGTGTCGCCGCGGTTTCAACCGCCGTCTGCATCTGGGGATTTAAAAAACCTCCGCACCCTCCAACTTCTTCATAGTTTCAACCTTAGCCCTCGCCGCTTCCCCGCAAGTCTTCGGAGTCGGAAACATCTTTCCAGGATTCGCCAAACCTTTCGGATTAAAGACGTGACGCACCCACTGCATCGTCTCCAAATCTACCTCCGAAAACATATCCGGCATAAAACACTTCTTATCAGCACCAATCCCGTGTTCCCCCGAAAGACTGCCGCCAACTTTCACGCACAGCCTGAGAATTTCCCCGCCCAATTCTTCCACCTTTTCCAGCGCACCTTTTACCGAATTATCGTACAGAATCAGCGGGTGCAAATTCCCATCTCCCGCATGAAATACATTCGCAATTCGGTAGCCGTATTTCTCGCTCAAACCCTCAATTTCTTTCAAAACATAAGCCATTTGCGTGCGCGGAATTACCCCATCTTGCACGTAATAATCAGGGCTGAGATGACCCGCCGCCGCAAAAGCAGCTTTCCGCCCTTTCCAAATTTTCATCCGCGTTTCCGGATCGTGAGCCGTGGTGATATTTCGCGCTCCATTCTGCTTGCAAATATCAGAAATTCGCTGTTTATTTGTAGCAACTTCCACTTCTAAACCGTCGATTTCTACGAGCAGAATTGCTGCCGCATCGCGCGGATAACAACCAGTTGCTACGACATCTTCCACAGCATTAATGCTGATATTGTCCATGATTTCCATGCCGCCGGGAATAATCCCAGCACTGATAATATCGGAAACCGATTCGCCCGCTGCTTCTATGCTAGGAAAATCTGCCAACAGAACGCAAATAGATTCCGGCGCTTTCAGGATTCGCAAAGTAACTTCTGTGGCGATGCCTAAAGTGCCTTCGGAACCGACAAATACACCAGTTAAATCGTAACCTGGCATTTCGGGAATTTCGCCGCCGACATCGACAATTGAACCGTCGGGAATTACCAATTTCAATCCTAAAACGTGATTGGTTGTCACGCCATATTTGAGGCAGTGTACGCCACCAGAATTTTCGGCAACGTTGCCGCCAATCGAACAAATAATTTGACTGGAAGGATCGGGCGCGTAGTAAAAACCTGCGCCGCTAACTGCTTGCGTTACCCAGTTATTAATTACTCCCGGTTGTACGACTACTTGCTGATTTTCTAAGTCAACTTTCAGGATTTTTCGCATCAGGGCTGTGACAATCAGCACGCAGTTTTCTACAGGTAAAGCGCCGCCGGAAAGCCCGGTACCCGCACCTCTAGCCACCCAGGGAATGGAATTGCGATCGCAGATTTTGACCACATTTGCCACTTCCTCGGTAGTTCGCGGCAATACCACCAGGGCGGGGCGCTGGCGGTAGCTAGCAAGTCCATCGCACTCGTAGACAATCAATTCTTCACGGCGCTGCACTACGCCGTTTTTGCCGACTACAGCCTCAAATTCTTTAATAACGGGTTTCCAGTTGCGATCGGTTGCTACGGCTATCATTAGTAACTTATTTTTAAGGGTTGCAATACTGACACTGACCGGGATCGGCAGTCTCTCGACCGTCGGGAAACAGTTCTTCTTTAGTATAACCGCAGTTTTTGCATAGATAAATTGTCGATCGCACTAGCTGAGTCGGAAAATAGCAAAGTCCGCAGGGCAACCCCATTTTCCTCTGGGAAATCTCAAATCCCGGCCAACCGCACTCCGGGCACAATTGCTTAAATTTTTTAACTAAATCGAGAGTTGCATTTTCGATGTTTTTCATCCGAGTGGGATTGTACATCGCCCGCATATCTGTTTCGACGTGAACTTTGCCAGTTGAGGATTTTGTTAAGCCTGCTGTCACCGCATCAAAAAGTTGTTTTTCTGTCACAATGCCCTTAACAATTTCACCCTTACCGAGTGCAGCATCGCCAACTA
Source organism: Microcoleus sp. PH2017_35_SFW_U_B (assembly GCF_020737865.1). Classification (NCBI taxonomy): domain Bacteria; kingdom Bacillati; phylum Cyanobacteriota; class Cyanophyceae; order Oscillatoriales; family Microcoleaceae; genus Microcoleus; species Microcoleus sp. PH2017_35_SFW_U_B. Next base: position 21,741 of record NZ_JAEQDE010000045.1, on the reverse strand, counting down.
CAACAACCAGTCCGTGTTCGGGAAATCCCGCTTTTTGGGCAAAATCCTCGGCTTCTTCTATACTTGCAACTAACTGGTGACTGTAATTAGTTTCCAATGACAAAGATTCGCCGACAAGTTCGATATTGTTAGCTCTATCTAATAAAATTACAATTTCTCTGTTGGCTGGCAGATACGGCATCATTGGGTGAGGGCCAAAAGTACCTTCGCTCGCAAATGCTAGAGTTTCGCCCGCAACTTCTAAAGCTTTTTCTGCTTTCTGGCGAGCCGCTTCTATTTGAGTACCTAAACGCTTAACTTCTCTAGTGAACGTGCCGAATGCGTCAGTATCAAAATTCGCAGGTACGCTAATTATAACGCCTAATTCTCGTTCCAAAATGGGAGCCATCACCCGTTCTTTTTGGTGCATAGTAGCAAGAACTGCGGTGCGATATCTCAATAATTGAAGTAGATTCATAGACTCAGAGGACAGAGACATATTGCAGCATTATTTCATAACAGAGGACTCACATACACCCTGCGACCTAAATTATCAATTCAGCACTCAATTATCAATCTTATACCATCTCAACTGTTGCTACAACATAATTTTTGAGTTGGTTTGCTCAATTTGCGATGGCATAGGTGCGTCGCAATGAGACGATCGATTTTATACTAGGGATTTTTAATTGCGAGGCACCCTACCGCTAAAATTATTCAATCTTCAATCTTCAATCTCAAATCTCAAATCTCAAATCGTGTTAATTGCCGCCAGTAACTCCCCCAGCCTGACCTCTGAGTACAAAAATTACTCCCGTCATAATTAGCCCCACGCCTACCAACCGCAGCGGTGGCAAAGGCTCGCCAAATACAATTTTGCCACCCAAAACAGTAAACAAGTAACTAATTGACAGTAAAGGCGAGACTATGCTAATGTTGGCGCGAGACAAAACTACGATAAAGCCGATCGAAGAAACTGCATACAAACACAGACCTCCAACTATCAAAGGCTGAGTTGCCATTGCGATAACTTTTTCAACTAAATTAGCAGCGCCAATCGGTCCTAATATTTTCGCTCCCGCTTTCAGACTAAATTGACCTACAACACTGCACAAAATAGCAGCGAGCAAAACTAGAAAAACGCTTCTACTCATAAGTTTAAGTAACCTATATTACAGCAAAAATTGCCATTCCAAAAAACTGGAAAAACTTAAATTAAGTTTTGTTGAGTTTTCTTCACCACTAATAATTTAAGCATAGATACTGGAACAGTAAGTATTGTCGATCGCCAGTAACGCCTGGAACAAACATATGGCAGAACAGACCAACACCAGCGAGGAATACAGTCTCGAACTCTCGATACTCATGCCCTGCCTCAACGAGGCAGAAACTTTAGAAATCTGTATCGAGAAGGCACAGAAGTCCCTGCGCGAACTTAATATTGCCGGCGAGGTCATCATAGCAGACAACGGCAGCACTGACGGTTCTCAAGATATCGCCACCCGATTGGGGGCCCGAGTCGTACCCGTAGCAGCCAAAGGCTACGGCAGCGCCCTAATGGGAGGCATCGTAGCGGCGCGCGGAGTTTATATTATCATGGGCGACGCTGACGACAGCTACGACTTTTCGCACCTCGGCGCCTTTGTCGAAAAATTGCGGGGAGGCTGCGATTTAGTCATGGGAAACCGCTTTCAAGGGGGCATCAAACCAGGGGCCATGCCGCCGCTGCACAAATATTTAGGAAATCCGGTGCTGACATGGGTTGGGCGGTTATTCTTTTCAAGTCCCGCCGGCGACTTTCACTGCGGGCTCAGAGGTTTCAGGAGAGACTCAATTTTGAAACTCGACTTGCAAACAACCGGTATGGAATTTGCCAGCGAAATGGTCGTCAAAGCCTCGCTGTACAAGTTGGGGATAACTGAAGTCCCAACCGTACTCTCTCCCGACGGCCGCAGCCGCCCGCCACACCTGCGAACTTGGCGAGATGGCTGGCGGCACCTCCGATTTTTGCTGCTGTACAGTCCCCGGTGGCTGTTTCTGTATCCCGGTACGGGGCTGATGATGTTGGGTTTAATAGTTGGCATTTGGCTGTTGCCCGGTACTCAAAAAATCGGGAGCATCAGCTTTGATGTACATACGCTATTGTATGCTGCGATCGCAATTATCGTCGGTTTTCAAGCCGTAACATTCGCTTTCTTCACCAAAATTTTCGCCATCAGCGAGAAACTGTTACCGCAAGACCCCAAACTCAACAAAATATTTCGCTATGTCACCCTAGAGACAGGATTGATCGTGGGAATCACGCTAATATTAATCGGAATAATTGGCTCGTTCTTGTCATTAACTATCTGGAGCAAAACAGATTTCGGTTCTCTAGACTCCTCTAAAACTCTCCGTTTAGTTATTCCCTCCCTCACGTGCCTGACAGTAGGTTTGCAGATGGTTCTGTCTAGCTTTTTTCTCAGCGTTCTGAGCTTAAAACGTAGGTAAAATAATTCAACCTCAAATCTTATTACAATTGTCAGCAAAGATAATTTGAACCAGCCCAAAAACAGATACAGGCTGTCGGCGCATGGAGTGGATATCCCCAGACTTTAGACCAAATTTCAAGCTACCCAATTCATCTGTGGAGTAAATCTAAAATCTAAAATTTAAAATTCAGAATCGACAGACTTGTCCAAATGCTGCGTTAAAGCGGTCAGGAACAATCAGACTTCACCCATCTAATCTGTACATCGAAAACCTCAAATCCTATGACAGTAACTGAAAACAATTCCAGCGAGTATATCGGCCCCAAGCTAGGTGGTTTCGCCACTAAACTATCTTGGTACGCCCGCCAAAAAATGTTTGATTTGCTCCTGGGATTAGCCAATCCCAGCGACGACACAACCGTCCTGGATGTAGGAGTAACTTCCGACCGTCGCGAAGATTGCAATTTCTTTGAAAAACTCTATCCATACCCCCATAAAATAACCGCAGTCGGCATGGAAGATGCTGCCTTTTTAGAAGAAGAATATCCCGGTTTAACATACGTCCGTTCCGACGGGTTGACCTTACCATTTCCCGACAAAAGTTTTGATTTAGTCGTGAGTTTTGCCGTAATCGAACACGTCGGCAATAGGACTCAGCAAAAAGCTTTTGTTCGGGAACTTTGCCGAGTCGGCAAAACTTGTTGCATCACCACTCCCAACCGCTGGTATCCCGTAGAATTCCACACTGCTGTTCCCCTAATTCATTGGTTTCCCCCTTCTTGGTTTCGAGCTTTGTTGAGATTGCTCGGCAAAAACTTCTTTGCCAAAGAGGAGAATCTCAACCTATTATCCGAGAAAGATGTGTTAAAGATGCTGCCAGCAGATGCTCAAGTTTCTACCAGACATTTTCGGCTTCTCGGTTTGATATCCAATCTGCTCTTTTATGTTAAAAATCCCCTTTGATTAGATAAGGATCGCGAATTAAATAACTTACAATTTTAATTGTTATTGTGGGATGGGCGTCCCGCCCATCCCACAAACTTGTGTAAATTATTTAATTTGCGATCCTTATTTAATTCTCATTCCTAAGACTCGGCGGTTGAAACCGCTACTACACAAACGAAGTCCGCCTCCGCGGACTAAAGAGTAAAGTTATTGTAGGGTGTGCAATGCGTACCTTACTGCTATGAGTAGCGTATCATGTAAGACTTTTTTCAGCTTGCTTTGATTCTAGCAACTGTTCAGAACTACAAACCCATAGAGATGGCTTTAGTTCCCAAATCTAACACAAAATTTTCTCCGTCTTCATAAAGTTTTTTGCGACTTTTTGCAAGTTGCCGCACGTTATCGCGAAAATCGTGAGAGAGTTTTGCTTGCAGTCGAAACCAAGATGACAATCCAGGCCCCGAAGTATCTACATCTGCGGGATGATTGAGACTCCAAGACGAATAAGCTATGTATCGAATAGATTTTGAAACTAAATAGTTTGCTAAGGCTTCAGGGCCTTTGAATACAGGCATACCGGGTGGCAAACTTGCTCCCCCCGGCCAGTCTGCTAGGAAAATTTGATTGCGTTTGAAGTCGAGGATAAAAGGTGCATCTAGTCTGGTCAAAACTGTTTCTCCCTGTGGCACAGACTCCTGTATTGCTACGTACTGCGACTTTTGCTTTGCTGTAACTAATGATGGATTTGTCAGCCCAAATTCTATATTTTTTACATAAGCTGAGTAAGTCTGTTTAGTGATAGCCCAGTTATAGCTAATTGCCAACCCCGCACAAAATACAGCAGCAATAAAAAAGTTGGCTGCTCCGTTTTTGTTTAATGTTCCTGTGTCGGTCATTGCTACCGCGATCAATATTAAAATTGCTGGGAAAAGGTGAGAAAACGAATAGCGAAAAGGGTCGGCATTTTCGGTAATTACACCTACAGCAATTGTCGCCAATCCCGCTGCAATTGTCATTGATAAAACTGCTTGGCGGTTCGAGAACGAAGGTTCTTCGGGTAAATTGCCAAACTTCCATGGTCGGATGCTCAAGCTCAAACAGCCGAGAAATATCAGTATAAAAACATAAATACCTTGGAATGCTCTCATGGCGCTTTTCGCAGTTCCTAATAACGTCGAACCTGATTTGAAGGTAATGCCGTAGGCGGAGGCGTGATAGCCTTTTCCCAAAAGAGGATACAATAGAGTGCCTGAGGATTGATACATTGAAATCATCCAAGGCAGTAGAAATACTCCCACTAATACTGTTGTCAATACCAATTCAAATAAAACTTTTTGTTTGGATTCGGAGCTAATTAAATAGCAAATATAGCTGGTGGCAAATAGAAAGACACAGGCGGGTATTAGCGATGATTTTAAAGCACAAATAGCCGCTGCAATTAAAGCTAATATACAAGCATTTGCCGCCCAATGGTTGCGTTCTATCTCTTTACTGTCAAGCGTCCTGAACAAACTTACAAATAAAGCGACTGGCAGCATGAGACTTGTAGTGTTGGCTTTGGGAAGTGGAATCAAAAGCAAGAATAAAATAGTGAAGACGATTCGTTTGGTTGAAACTTTATTTTCTTTGAAAAATCCTAGGATTAGTCCGACAGTAATTATCAGGGGCAAAGCGGGGTCGATGAGGTTGAGATTAGTGTCGGAAAGTCCGCTTAAAATCAATGCTTGGAGAAATGACTGCCCACCTAAAGATACTATTCTTCGTTCGCTAAAAGGGTCTGAACCCATCGAACCGAGTTGCAGCATTTTGTGGGGAAATACTAAGTAACCGTGGTAGTCGTCGCTAGTATTAAATCCGTCAGCATAGACCATATTTGCAAAGTTGTGTCTACCTGTATAAAGCCATCCGGCGTATTGAATTAAAATTAGTAGACTAACTATGGCAATGGCTGCTAAGATGACTTTATCTTTGCGGCATTCTTGAAATAAGTGCCAGATATTATTAATAATTAATTGTCTGTGATTTATTAAATCTACTAGACAGTAAATGAGTCCCAAACCTAAAAAAAATAGAATTGTGGTTTGGGAAATAGTCCAGGTTGCATTTAAGATGCCGCCAATTAGAACGCTAAAAGCTAGACCCCAAGCGGCTCTTTGTCCCCAGTCAATTCGCTGGTTGGGAAACAGGATGTGGTTGAGGACTTTTCCCCAACCTATGAGGGATAGTAGCAGGCAAATACCGTAGAAAAATGAGATGAGGTATGACATCATTGCTGTAGGAGTTGTATCTATTAAATAGTTAACTTTTTAGTTGATTAGTTGTCAAGTGTCGGCTATTTTTATAGGGAGGGTTTTCGATTATACAATAGAGGGTGGTTTTCGTCAATTTATTGTTGATTGTTTATATTAATTAATGGCGATAGAAAAGGCTGTTAATGGCTTGGGAATTTATTTTTTAGTGAGAGATGGGGAAGCAAAGATCGATCGCACGCTCGAACACAAAAAGATCGCCCAGCAATATCTTCTTTCCTGCGATGGAGGGAAAGGTTAGCGGGGCGATCGGCATTCTACAGACATCGTGTCTGTACAGACAGCAAAAAGGCAGGCTACCGGAAATCGGCCCAGCCTTTGTACTGTCGCATTTTGTCGGGAATCTATTGCAGAAGTGCGATCGAGGGTGCATCGCAGTTCATCTCCAGGTATTCGGCTGCGATCGCGAATGCCGAAACCAAAATTCCCAAATTCTGCCTTCGGAGAGAGTCGAAGCTCAAAATTAAACAAGTGTGGCTACAGCTTATCAATGACCTAACATTAAATTTTATCAAAGATTCTGGTACGTTTCCGAATTTTTCATGTATCGTTACAATATGCTCATCTGCCATATCTAAAAAAAATTTAATGAGGTAAAAGCCATGATCGCAAGTTGCTTGATTCCGTTTACGCTCTGCTTGCTCGCTGGACTCGTGACTGCTGGGACTGACAAGAGAACGCTAGACGGGATTCCGGCTCCCATAGCTGCAATTATTGGGGTGTGTTCGTTAATTTGGTTTTTTGCGGTCTGTCCTTGGCCTGTTGAACTCGCTCTAGTGTTGGTGGTGCTGGTTTTTGGCAAAGCTTATTTGCAAGATATCTTGAAAGTCGGTTGAATTCTGAGGGCTAGCGCTCCTAGATTTGGGCTTGCGCGACGATCGATCGTTGGGTGCTTCTATTTTCTTCAAAAATTTTCGATTGTGGCGATGGTTTCCGTTGTGTTCTGCGAGCAAACCGCCACGGCCAAAGCAACCGCAGCATTGGTATTTTTATTTAGGAATGATAATTAAATAACTTACAATCTTTATTGTTATTGTGGGATGGGCGTCCCGCCCATCCCACAAACTTGTGGAAGTTATTTAATTCTCATTTCCTAGCTAGGGCTTGCAATTCAAGTCTCAGGTGGTGCCTCGATCGCAGATAATATAAGGTGCGCTTGCGGCGCACCCTAGAGATCGAGCAAGTAAAATGGCGATCTGTTAAATTGGCAAGCGATTGATATCTTTATTAGAACCAATTACTACCATCACCTCGCCGTTTTTCAAGCGTTCGTTTGGCTGGGGATTGATCTCGAACTTGTCGGCGCGACCGACTGCGAGCAAGTTCAAACCGTACCGGCGCCGGAGATCCAAATCCGCAATGGTTTTACCGTCAAATTTTTCAGGAACGAGCAACTCAACAATGCTGTGATTTGGGTCGAGGTCAAAGCGTTCTAAAATGCTGGGTTGTGTAAGAATGCGGGCTAAAGAGCAGCCCATTTCTCGTTCGGGAAAAACTACATGATCGGCGCCGACTTTTTTCAACAGTTTTAAGTGAGTTTCCGAGGAAGCTTTGGCGATGACGTGAGTTACCCCGCCTTCCTTGAGGTTGAGGGTGGTGGTAATGCTTTCGGCGAGGTAATTGCCGATCGCCACAATCACTGTTTCAAATTCAAATATACCTGCTTCCTGTAGAGCGCTAGGCTCTGTAGAATCTAACTGCAAAACGTGAGCCGAAATGCGATCGCTCAAAGCTTGAGTTACTTTTTTTTCGTCGGTGTCAACTCCCAGGACTTCGTAACCCAAGCCGTGGAGAGTCGAGCACACAGCTCTGCCGAAACGTCCCAAACCAATAACTGCAAACTGCTTGTTTTCCGCGCGCAAACTGCGGAAAAATCTTAAAGATGAAAGGTTCACGCTCATATTCAGCGCTGAAGGTCTGGATATTCAAATTTTAGCATAGACAGCGCTGCCTCCTTTTGATTTTTGAGTAAATAGTAAAAGTTGATTTGGGTTGTGATATCGTTTCCGGTTGCATCGGAATTATATATTTGAATCGTTGAGCGTGCGAGCGTCTCGCTCGCGGCCTGAATCGCGAGCGAGACGCTCGCACTACATAATTCCGATGCAACCGGATTTGATATGACCCATTGTTTAGATTATCAGCAACTGGGCAGGATTTTTTTATCCGACTAACAAACTTTCCTCAGCATACTTAAAAGTTCTGGGTTTGGGGTCGCCGAATGCGGCACTCATCAGCAGCAGCACGCCAACCCGGCCTATGTACATTGTCGCAATCAAAATTAATTTGCCGATCGCCGAAATCTTGGCTGTAATCCCTGTGGAAAGGCCGACCGTGCCAAAAGCTGACACTGCCTCAAACAGCACTTGGATAAATTCTAGTTCGGGATTGGTCAGTTCAATTAAAATTGCAGATGAGAAGGCGACTAACAGCGAGCCGAAGACTACGCTAATGGTTTTCAGAATCAGGGCTGCTGGGATTTGACGCTGATAGGACTGCACCTGTTCCTGACCTTCGAGAACTGCTGCGGTACAGCTAAACAATATCCTAAAAGTTGTGGTTTTGATGCCGCCGCCGGTGCTACCGGGACTGGCGCCGATAAACATGAGGGCGATGGTCAAAAATAGCGCGGCTTCGCTCATTTTTCCAATGTCAATTGTATTAAATCCTGCCGTGCGGGGCGTCACAGATTGAAACCAAGCTGCCATCACCTTTTGAGGAAAATTTAGAGGCCCGAAAGTTCCTGGGTTGTTGTATTCCAGCACTAAATATGCTAGGGTTCCTAAAATTAAAAGGACAGCAGTTGTACTGGTAACGACTTTGAAATTCAGGGAAAAAACTGTGCAGATGGGGCTTTTGTTGAAGCGATCGCGCAGCCACAGGTACATTTCCATAATTACTTGATAGCCGATGCCCCCAAATACGATCAATCCGGTGACTGTGAAGTTAATCACAGGCGAATTGACGTAGCGGATTAAATTATCTGAATAGATGCTAAATCCGGCGTTATTAAAAGAATTCACACTGTGAAAAATAGCAGACCAGAGACCGTCTTTAAATCCGTATTCTGGGACAAAAACTAACATCAGCAAAAACACTCCAGTCAATTCAAACAAAGCGGTTGTTGCTAGAATTGACTGCACGAGTTGTAATACTCCGGCTAGTCCCGATTTGTCAAGTGATTGTTGCAGGGCAATTTTGTCTTTTAAACCAAAGCGGCGGCCCAATAGCAGCAGTAAGAAAGTTGTGGCTGTCATGTAGCCTAAGCCTCCTATTTGCACCAGTAACACGAGGCACAGTTGCCCCCAAAAAGAGTAATATTTTCCGACATCTACAACCGACAACCCTGTGACGCAGACAGCGGAAGTAGAGGTAAAGAGTGCTGTGATTGGATCGCTCCAAGTTCCATCAATTGTGGAAAATGGCATCATTAGTAGTAGAGCACCTGCGGTAATGACGGCGATGAATCCTAAACAAATAGTTCGCGAGACAGTCATTCGATTTTAGATTTTAGATTTTAGATTTTAGATTTTAGATTGGGGATTTTGAGATTTTGAGATTTTGGGATTTGGGATTTGGGATTTGGGATTTGGGATTTGGGATTTTAGAGGGAACCCACAAATCGATTTTAGATTTTTGATTTGGGATTTTAAAGGGAACTCACAAATCGATCGCCTGGCCCGAAATCAGGATATCTCTGCGAGTGCGAGTGCCGGCTGTCGATCGCACTTTCGCCGCCAAGTTCGATGACAACAACAGGACAATCACGGTAGAATTCCTGTAACAACTTGCGATCGTGCGATGACATCAACACTTTACCAGCAAATTCAGCAACTCTACGACGCTTCTAGCGGTTTGTGGGAGCAGGTGTGGGGCGAACATATGCACCACGGTTACTACGGCCCGGATGGAAACTTAAAGAAAGAGCGCCGACAGGCTCAGATAGATTTGATCGAGGAACTGCTCTCCTGGGCCCGAGTGCCGACAGCCGGAGCGCTATCAGAACCTTACCGCATTCTGGATGTCGGTTGCGGCATTGGTGGGAGCACGTTGTATTTGACCGAAAAGTTTGGTTCGATCGCGCAAAATAATTTAAAGTCGGATGATGGGGTCGATCGCGATTTTAGTCGATCGTCGGAACCAAATCAAAAGGGCGATCGGGTGACAGCCACCGGCATTACGCTGAGTCCGGTACAGGCAAACAGAGCAAAGGAACGCGCTAAAATTGCTGGACTGGAAAGCAATGTTAACTTTTTAGTAGCAGATGCTTTAAATATGCCTTTTCCTGATGAGTCCTTCGACTTGGTTTGGTCGCTCGAAAGTGGGGAACATATGCCCGACAAAATTAAGTTTTTAGAGGAATGCTGCCGCGTGCTCAAGCCGGGAGGAACTTTGATTTTGGCAACTTGGTGTCACCGCCCGCTGGGAGAAACAGCGGGAGAATTGACTGATGCAGAGAGGAAGGAATTGGCAGAAATTTACCGAGTTTATGCTTTGCCTTATGTGATTTCTTTGCCGGAATATGAGGAGATTGTCCGCAGTTTGCCTCTGACAAGTATTCGCAGTGCTGATTGGTCAAAAGCTGTGGCTCCTTTTTGGGATGTGGTGATCGATTCTGCTTTGACTCCGAGCGCGATTTGGGGTTTGTTGACGAGCGGTTGGACGACTATTCAAGCTGCACTTGCTCTGGGGTTGATGAGTCGGGGATATGAGAGCGGATTGATTCGTTTCGGGCTGATTTGTGCTGTAAAATAAATGGAACAGTTGACAGTTGACAGTTGACAGTTGACAGTTGACAGTTGACCGAAGGAAGAAGGAAGTTCGGCAACGGATGTAACGGATGTAACGGATAGAAGGAAGAGGGAAGAAGGAAGGAAGAAGGAAGAGTTGACAGTTGACCGAAGAAATGAAGTAAAAAGGAAGAAAGAAGGAAGGAATGAAGGAAGAAGGAATGAAGAAGTTCGGTTGATGATATTTCTGGCGGCAAGTTCAATCAAGTAAGGTGGACAATTTCCATCTTACTTAATATTATTTCTGGTGCGTTTGTAGGATTTATGAGCAACGATTCGATTGGTAAGTCTTGGATTGATGAAAATGGCTCGGCTCCGCAAAGCTGGGTGAGCGCTTTTTGGGAGTTTTCTCGGCCGCATACGATTATCGGCACTACCTTGAGTGTACTGGCTTTGTATGCGATCGCTCAAAGCACTCGATTATTTGTGAATCCGATATTTCTGCCGCTAGCATTTGCTTGGTTGGCTTGCATTTGTGGCAATATTTATATTGTGGGATTGAACCAGTTAGAAGATGTTGAAATTGATAAAATTAATAAGCCGTATTTGCCGATCGCCTCGGGAGCGTTTTCTCGCAAAACTGGGGAGTTGATTGTAATTGCAACGGGAATTATAGCGGTTGTGACTGCTGTTTTGCAAGGCCCGTTTTTGCTGGCTACAGTTGGCGTTAGTTTGGCGATTGGGACTGCTTATTCTCTGCCACCAATTCGGTTGAAGCGGTTTCCTTTTTGGGCGGCGCTGTGCATTTTTACGGTGCGCGGGGCGATCGTCAATTTAGGGCTGTTTCTACACTTTAATTGGGTTTTGGGTTTGGGAAGGGCGAAAAGCGTTTTTACGGGCTGGAGCTTAAATAGTCTGTCTTTGGCGATTCCGGCGGAAGTTTGGGTGCTGACGGTTTTTGTGATCGTGTTTACTTTTGCGATCGCCATTTTCAAAGATATCCCTGACATGGAGGGCGACAAGCAATACAATATTACTACGTTGACGATCGAGTTGGGCAAGCAGGCTGTGTTTAATTTGTCTCGCTGGGTGTTGACGGTTTGCTATTTGGGCGCTACTTTGGCGGGAGCAGTCGTGTTGTCTAATGTTAATTTAGTGTTTTTGACGGTTGCTCATTTGGTGGCTTTGGGTTTGATGTGGTTTTGGAGTGTCAAAGTTGATTTGGACGAGCAGAAAGAAATTGCTGATTTTTATCAGTTTATTTGGAAGTTGTTTTTCTTAGAATATTTGATTTTTCCCGCAGCTTGTTTGTTGGGATGAAGGCAGTTGGCAGTTGGCAGTTGGCAGTTGGCGGTTATTGTTAGAGTAAAAAATAACAAACAACAAATAACAAACAACAAATAACAAACAACAAATAACAAACAACAAACAACAAAGACAACTATGGCTTCTAAGAAAAAATTCCAAAAATCTGCCGTCAAAATGCGTGCTGAAGATTCTTTGAAGATAGCTTGGGAATATCATCAAGCGGGGCGTTTGTTAGAAGCTGAAAATTTGTACCGGCAAATTGTGGAAGCGCAGCCGGAGTCAGCAAACGTGTTGTGTTTGTTGGGAATTGCAGTCAGACAGCAGGGAAAAGTGGCTGAGGCGATCGACTTTTACGATCGCGCGATCGCCCAAAACCCCGATTTTGTAGAGGCACATTTAAACAAAGCCCATGTTTTGATGGATGTTGGCGCTACTCAAAGGGCGATCGCCAGTTACGAACAAGTCATCCAACTTTCACCAAATACCGCACTAGCATACAACAATTTGGGCTGGCTCAAACAGCACTTGGGCGAAATTGACTCGGCAATTTCATATTATCAAACAGCGCTCCAGCTCGATCCAAACTTGCTGGAAACTGCACACAATTTAGCAGGCTTATTAAAAGACAAAAATCAATTAAATGAGGCAGTCGCCTGTTACCTGCACGCTTTAAAAATTAATCCTAATTTGACATATTCTCTGATCGGATTGGGAAGAATTTTTCAGCAGCAAGGTAAATTGCCCGAAGCTTTCGACTGCTACCAGCAAGCTATAGCATTAGAACCTAACAATCCCGAATCTCAGAACAATGTGGGAGCATTTTACCACGAACAAGGTAATACTAAAGCAGCAATTTCCCACTACCGACAAGCATTAAAACTTAAGCCGGACTTCGTGGATGCTATTAACAACCTCGCCCACGCTTTGGTCGATTTAGGAGAATTTCAAGAAGCTTTTGCTTGTCACCATCGAGCCTTGGAATTGCAGCCAGACAACGCCATCGCACACCTGGAATTAGCCTTGACTTTGCTATTGTTTGGAGATTTCCAGCGCGGTTTTGCTGAATATGAGTGGCGGTGGTGCACTTCGCAAGTAGAAGCGAGACAATTTCCACAGCCGCTTTGGGATGGTGCGGATTTGCAGGGGAAAACTATTTTACTCCACGTCGAGCAAGGCTTCGGCGATTCGATTCAGTTTATTCGCTACGCGCCGATGCTTCGCAGCCGAGGTGCTAAAGTTATCGTGGCTTGCTATCCGGATTTGATGCGGTTGTTTGCGACTGTTGTCGGGATTGAATATTTATCAGTTTGTTTTGAGGATTTGCCAGCATTTGACTTTCACGCACCGCTGATGAGTTTGCCGAGGATTGTGGGGACAACTCTGGAAACAATTCCCGCAAATGTTCCTTATTTAGCTCCGCCTGCTGAGTGCAGTTTTGCACTTGCTTCTGATGCAAAGTTAAAGGTGGGGATTGTTTGGGCGGGAAGTCCGCAGCGCCGTAAAGATAATCAACGTTCTTGTAGTTTAAGCGATTTTATGCAATTCTTGGATGTTCCGGGAATTGCTTTTTATAGTTTACAAAAAAACTTGTCGGAGTGCGATCGCACTTTGTTGCACCAGCATCTAGTCCCGGATTTGAGCGCGCATCTGAACGACTTTGCTGATACGGCTTCTGCTATATCTCAATTGGATTTAGTGATTACTGTCGATACTTCTGTGGCACACTTGGCTGGTGCTTTGGGTAAACCGGTTTGGGTGCTGCTGTCTTTTGCTCCTGACTGGCGCTGGCTGCTGGATCGCGAAGACAATCCTTGGTATCCAACTGCAAGGCTTTTCCGCCAAAGTCAGCCGGAAAGTTGGCAAGAATTGTTTCAGGATGTGCAGGCGGCTTTGAGTTTATTTGCGATCGCAAATTCTGCTACTTCTGCTGAGGATGCTGCCAAAAATCTACCTCTGGAAATGACAGGCGCTAGCTTGGTTGAGGAAAACAAACAAATATTTGTGACTGCGGGCGAAGCTTTAGGAAATGACTCAGCAGCCAAGCATTTGCAGGGAATTGAGATATCTGTTGTCGCAACGGGCGACGAAAATTCGGCTGTTGTAGATGATTTATTGCAACAAGCAGAACATTTAATGGAAACAGGCGATAAGCTAGAGGCGATCGCCCTTTACGAACAAATTATATCTCTCGCTCCCAATTGTTTCCAAGCGCGAATTAATTATGGTTTTCTCAAACACGAAAATGGGGAATTAGATGCAGCCATTCCGCATTACCAAGAAGCTTTAGCGCTCGCTCCCAATATTCCTCAAACAGCTTACAACTTGGCAAAGATTTTTGAGGAACAAGGTAAAGTGGAACAGGCGATCGCACTTTACGAACAAGCTCTGGCTGCTGAACCGGATTTCGTGCCCGCACTGATTAATTTAGCGGTGGCGCTGCAAGAAAAGGGCGAACTGTTAAGGGCACTCGATCTGTACCGCCGAGCGCTGGAAATTCAACCCCATAGCTGGGAAGCTTACAACAATTTGGCAACTGTTTTGCAAGAACAGGGCAATTTAGAAGAGGCGCTGGAGTATTATCACAAAGCGTTGGAATTGCTGCCGGATTTTGTGGAAGCTATCAACAATTTAGGCAGGACTTTTCTGGAAAAAGGCGCGGTTGAAGATGCGATCGCCTGCTACAGACGGGCGATTCATTTGAATCCGGATCATGCTAGCGCTCACCTGAATTTGTCCTTGGCTTTGCTGTTGGCGGGAGATTTTGCAAATGGCCTCGCCGAATACGAGTGGCGCTGGCAGATTAAAGAATTTAAAACAGGCCATTCCTGTTATTTGACGGCGCCGGGAAATACACTTTCGGCAAGAGAATACCGGCCGCTGTGGGACGGTTCCAACTTGCAGGGAAAGACTGTTTTGCTGCACGCGGAACAAGGTTTAGGCGATTCGCTTCAGTTTATTCGCTACGTTGAGATTGTCAAAAATCGAGGCGGTAGGGTAATTGTTGATTGTTACCCGCAATTGCGCCGTTTGTTTGCCATGGTTGATGGCATTGATTTGTTGATAGTTAGAGGTGAACCGCTGCCGGAATTTGACGTGCAAGTGCCGATGTTGAGTTTACCCTATGTTCTCGGTACAAGGCTAGAAACAATTCCGGCAACTACTGCTTATTTGTCTCCCCCTGCGGATGCTGAATTTGCGCTTTTGCCCGATCGCAATTTGAAAGTTGGGATTGTCTGGGCGGGGAATCCCAAACACCGCAAAAATATGCAGCGTTCTTGCGGTTTAAGTCAGTTTCTGCCGCTTTTGGACGTTTCGGGGGTAACTTTTTACAGCTTGCAGAAGGAGGTTTTAGAGGCCGATCGCGCGCTGTTGAATGGAACGCCGATCGTCGATTTGAGCCCGCATTTTGGTGATTTGGCTGATACTGCTGCTGCGATCGCCAAACTGGATTTAGTAATTACTGTCGATACGGCTGTCGCCCATTTGGCGGGCGCTTTGGGCAAACCGGTGTGGGTTTTGCTGGCGTTTTCCCCGGATTGGCGGTGGTTGTTGGAGCGCGAAGACAGTCCTTGGTATCCCAGTGCAAGGCTGTTTCGGCAACGGGAAAGGGGAGGCTGGGAGGGCGTTTTCGCTAGGGTGGCGGAGGCTCTAGGCGCTGTTTCTGCTGGATTTGTGCCGTCGGAGGCGGCGGATTGGGAGTTGCAGTTGGGCCGAGATTTGCAACAGCAGGGCAATTTGGGCGGGGCGATCGAATGTTATCAGCGGGCGATCGCGATCGATCCGAATTATGCAGCAGCCCACAGCAATTTAGGTGTTGTCAAACAGCAAAGCGGGCGGTTAACAGAGGCGATCGCGCATTACCGACAAGCCCTAGAAATCGACCCGAATTTGGCTGAAACTGCGAGCAATTTGGGCAGCGCGCTGGCGGAAGCAGGGGAGAATGAAGGTGCGATCGCCCAATACCAGCGGGCGCTGTCTTTGAACCCGAATTGCGCGGAAGCGCTGGTTAATTTGGGCCTGCTGCGGGAAGAGCAAGGGGATGTGGGGGAGGCTGTCAGGTTGTACGAGCAAGCGATTCAAGTCAATCCTGATTGTGCTGTGGCTTATTTGAATTTGGGCATTGCTTTGGAGGAACGAGGAGAGGAAACGGGCGCGAATTACGATCGCGCGATCGCAAATTACGAACGGGCGATCGCTCTCGAACCCAATTATGTAGACGCCTTGCACAACTTAGGATACGCCTCGATCCGACAGGGCAGAATTGCAGATGCGATCGCCTATTACGATCGCGCTATGGCGGTGCAACCAGATTTAGCCGAAACTCTGATCGGTTTGGGGAGTTCCCTGCAACAGCAAGATAAGTTAGATGAGGCTCTAGCCGTCTGCCAGCAAGCAATTCAGCAGTTGCCATCCCATGCTGGCGCTCGCTGCAATCTGGGAATTGTGCTGCACAAACAGGGCAAAATTGCAGGTGCGATCGCCTGTTACCAGCAAGCTTTGAGCCTGCAACCCGACTTTCCCGAAGCTTTGAACAATCTGGGTAAAGCTTTTGAGGAAGCCGGAAATATGGCAGAGGCGATCGATTGTTACCGTAGGGCGATCGAGTTGAAACCGGGTAATATGAATCCCCTCAACGGTTTGGGGAAAGTGTTGCACCAAGGCGGCCAATTTGCGGATGCTGTCACCTGCTACAGTCAAGCAGTTCAATTCAATGCGACTAACCCAGAATCTCACCTAAATTTAGGTTTGGCTTTGCTGCTGTCTGGAGAGTTGCAGCGCGGTTTTTCCGAGTACGAATGGCGGCTCCTAATTAAAGAAAAAGAGTTTCCGTGCCACAACTTTATTCAGCCGATTTGGGACGGCAAAGATTTGGAGGGAAAAACTATTTTGCTTTGCCCGGAACAGGGTTTGGGCGATGCAATTCAGTTTATCCGCTACGCAGATTTAGTCAAGCAAAAAGGCGGCAAGGTAATTGTTTGGTGTTTGCCGCACTTGCAGCGGTTGTTTGCCCAAGTTTCGGGAATCGATGAGTTAATAATTAATCCCGACGATGCGCCTGATTTTCAAGTTCATGCGCGGTTAATGAGTTTGCCACACATTCTGGGAACCACTTTAGACACTATACCAGCTAATGTTCCTTATTTAGCTCCGCCACCCGGTTTGGAATGCGCTCTTCCGAACACTCCTAATTTGAAAGTAGGGATTGTGTGGTCTGGAAATACTCAACATTCACAAAATAAGGTACGATCGTTCCCGCTAGATTTGTTGGCAAAACTGTTAGAGATTCCCGGAGCAGATTTTTACAATTTGCAAAAGCAAATGACAGCAGACGAGCGTGCTTGGTTAGATCGAATGCCCGTCACAGATTTAAGCTCTAATTTGCACGATATGGCAGTTACTGCTGCGGTAATCTCGGCTCTGGATTTAGTCATTTCGGTAGATACTTCTGTAGCGCATTTGGCGGGTGCTTTGGGCAAACCCGTGTGGATTTTGCTGTGTTTTGTGCCGGATTGGCGGTGGATGTTGGAGCGCGAAGATACTCCTTGGTATCCCAGTGCAAGGCTGTTTCGTCAGTCAGCAGCGGGGGATTGGGATGGAGTTTTAGATCGGGCTACTTTGGCGCTTGAAGCAAAAATTCATGAGCATCAGGAAGCTCGACAACCAATAGAAATTCAGTCTAATATTGAGTTAGCTAAGAAACAATTCGATCGCGCAAATCTGCTGAAATCCCAAGGAAAGCTTGCCGAGGCGATCGCATATTTCAAGAATGCTTTGGTTTTGCAGCCAGATTCCATCGAGTCCGCTACTAATTTAGCCGTCACGCTGCACCAAACAGGCGATTTAGCCGAAGCTGCGACGTATTATCAGCGCGCGATCGAAATTGACCCGAACTGCGCCCAAGCGCAAAATAACTTGGGTATTTTGCTGCAAGATCGGGGAAATATCGCCGAGGCAGTAATTTGCTTTCAAAAGGCGATCGCCCTAAATCCCGTTTATGTCAAAGCTTTGAACAATCTCGGCGCGACTCTCCAGCAGCAGGGCGAGATTCAAAGTGCGATCGTCTATTTTCAGCAAGCACTTTCCCTCAATGCCAATTACGTACCCGCCCTCGTAAATTTGGGCGTGGCGATGCAAGCAAAATGTCAGCCAGCGGAGGCCGGGCGGCTTTACCAGCGTGCAATTGAAGCAGAACCGAACAATTCTAAAGGACACTATCACCTGGGAAATTCATGTTTGGCTGCGGGCAAAATAGAGCAGGCAATTTCTAGCTTTGAGGTAGCAATATCTTTGCAGCCAAATTATGTAGAAGCCCTGACTAATTTAGGCAGTGCCGTGGAACTATTGGGAGACGTAAATCGGGCAATTTCATGTTACAATCAAGCTCTCGCAGTAGCTCCAGACTGTGTTAAAGCTCACTTCAATTTAGGCTTAGTCTTGCTGTTGACAGGTGACTTGCCGCGCGGTTTAGCAGAATACGAGTGGCGGTGGCACACAGATCAGGCGAAAAAATTGCAGCGCTTGAATTTTGACAAGCCAGTTTGGGACGGTTCAGATTTGAACGGACAAACTATTTTACTCCGCTGCGAACAAGGTTTGGGCGACGCAATTCAATTTGTCCGCTACGCCACAATTGTCCAGCAAAAGGGCGGCAAAGTCATTATATCTTGCTATCAAGAACTGAAGCGTTTATTTAAGCAGATTCCTGGTATCGAACAAGTGGCGGTGCGGGTGGAAGAATTGCCCGATTTTCAAGTGCAAGCACCGCTGATGAGTTTGCCGCACATTCTCGGAACAACTTTAGACAATATACCCGCCAATGTTCCTTATTTAGCGGCGCCGCCGAATTGGCAATTTTCGCTAAATTGCGATCGCAATTTCAAAGTAGGGATTGTCTGGGCGGGAAGTTCGGAACATTTGAAGGATTTTGTGCGATCGAGCGATTTCAGCTATTTCTTGAAATTCTTAGATATTCCCGGTGTCAGTTTTTACAGTCTGCAAAAAGAAGTGTCGGCGGATGACATGACTTTGTTAACTCAAACTTCTGTCATAGATTTGAGCGACAATTTGAACGATTTTGCCGATACTGCGGCGGTGATATCGCAACTAGATTTAGTTATTTGCGTCGATACCGCTGTGGCGCACTTAGCCGGTGCGTTGGGCAAACCTGTCTGGATTTTGCTCTCATTTATGCCCGATTGGCGGTGGCTGCTGACACGGGAAGACAGCCCTTGGTATCCCACTGCGCGGTTGTTTCGGCAGGAAATAGCGGGTGATTGGGATGGCGTGGGCGATCGTATAAAAGTCGCTTTACAAGAGTTAATTCCCACTCCCACTGAGGCTAAATCATCATCAAGTGCGATCGCAGAAATAGACGTACAGTTTCACATAGCAAAGGCATTACAAAAACAAGGTAACAAAGCAGCCGCCGCGCGCTACGAACAAATAATTGCCACCTCACCCAACCACGCCGAAGCCCACACTTATTTAGGTTATCTCAAACAGGAAAACGGACAAATAGCCGAGGCAGTTTCGCACTACCAGCAAGCACTCGCAACCAATCCCAACCTGGGCAAAACCAACTTATATTTAGGTTATGCCCTGGAATCACAAGGAAGAGTTGCGGAGGCGATCGACTGCTATACTAAAGCAATTCAACTATCTCCAGAATCTCCAGATTTGCGTTTGAGACTAGCATTTGCTTTGCTGTTGACTGGCAATTTCCAGCATGGTTTTGCCGAGTACGAATCGCGCTGGAAAACTCAAGAATTAGAACAACAATATACCAATTACCCGCTTTGGGATGGTTCAGATTTGCAGGGAAAAACAATTTTATTGCACCCAGAACAAGGTTTTGGCGATGCGATTCATTTTATCCGCTACGCACCTTTAGTCAAGCAAAAAGGCGGCAAAGTTATGGTTGCTTGTCATCAATCGCTGAAGCGTTTGTTTGAAAAAGTGGCAGGCGTAGATAATGTAGTCACAAACCCGCAGAATTTGCTAGATTTTCAAGTGCAAGCGCCGCTGCTAAGTTTGCCGCGAATTCTGGGAACGACTTTGGAAAACATACCTGCAAATATTTCTTATTTAGCTCCGCCCGATGATTGTAAAATTTCCCTAGGATCGAACAATAAACTAAAAGTAGGTATTGTGTGGGCGGGCGGGCCGCTGCACCGCAACAATCACGAGCGATCCTGTAAATTGAGCGATTTTCTGAAATTTTTAGATGTTAGGGGCGCGACTTTTTACAGCCTTCAGAAAGACTTGTCGGCGGGCGATTTAACTTTATTGAATCAACAGCAAATCTCTGATTTAAGCGAACATTGCGTCGATTTTGCCGACACCGCAGCGATTATTTCGCAACTGGATTTAGTAATTTGTGTTGATACTGCGATCGCCCACTTAGCTGGTGCGTTGGGCAAACCTGTCTGGATTTTGCTCTCTTTCATGCCCGATTGGCGGTGGATGCTGACACGGGAAGACAGCCCTTGGTATCCCACTGCGCGGTTGTTTCGGCAGTCACAGGCGGGTGATTGGGATGCCGTGGGCGATCGTATAAAAGCAGCCCTAGAACAGCTAATTACCCGTTTCCAGGCTCTACCTACTAACGCATATCCAGAGGCTCAAACTGAAAATCCCCTCTCACAAACTCCGCTACAAATAATAGAAAATACTCATTCCCAGACTCTACCTGGTAATATATATCCAGAAGTTCTTCCTCAAAATATCCCCCCAGAAACCCCGCCACAAATAACAGGAATCGGCATCAGTTGGCCAGTCAGCATCACCAGCGGCTGGGGCATTTACGGCATGAATTTAACACTGCAACTGCTGCGAAATCCTGCCTGGGAAGTTGCACTTTTAGTACCGCCGTCCATCACCTCAGAATCCATCAATCCGCTGCACAAATCACTCTTGTCACCCGCAGTAGAAAAGCAGAAACAATTTCAGGAATTAGTAACAGCAAATTCCGACAAACAGATCAGTTGTAACTTTCCTGTACTTTACGCTTTGGGGAATAACTTAGCATCCTCGGGAGTTGAAAATCACCTAATCAGCCCTTGTCAAGTAGGAGTCATCTTTTTTGAAGACACCCGCATTACCGCAGCAGCCCTAGAAACAGCCAAAAAATATCGCGCCATTGTCGCCGGCTCCCACTGGAATGCCGATGTTTTGAGAAGCTGCGGCTTGACTAACGTCGCGATGGTAAATCAAGGAATTGACCCCACAATTTTCCATCCTGCACCTAAATCTAACTTATTTGGCGATCGCTTCGTCATCTTCTCCGGCGGCAAACTCGAATATCGCAAAGGCCAAGACATTGTAATCGCCGCTTTCAAACGATTTCGCGCCAAACATCCAGAAGCTTTACTACTAACAACCTGGCACAATTTCTGGCCTCAATATATGCTAGGAATCGAACAAACCGGAAATGTTGCGGGACTTCCCAATATCAACCGCGACGGAAGTTTAGGAATTTCGCAATGGTTGGCGGCTAACGGCTTACCAGTTGACTCTTTTATCGACATCGGTTTAATTCCCAATCACCTCGCCGGACAAATATTGCGAGAAGCTGACTGCGCTGTTTTCACCAATCGCTGCGAAGGCGGCACTAATTTAGTCGCAATGGAAAGTATGGCCTGCGGAATTCCTACTATTTTATCAGCAAATACCGGACATTTAGACTTGATTTACAGCAATATTTGCTATCCTTTGTCGCATCAGGGACGAGTTAAACCGACTGCTCATTTTCCCGGTGTAGAAGGTTGGGGAGAGTCAGATGTTGAGGAAGTTGTCGAGGCTTTGGAGCAAGTTTATACTAATCGCGAAGAAGCGAAACGTCGGGGTTTAGCTGCGGCGAATTTTATGCTCGATTGGACTTGGGAAAAACAAGTTAAACGCTTTTTGAATATTATTGGCGGGCTATATACATAATTCCCGTAGGGGCGGGTTCACCAACAATAATCGCCCCAAAACTAACAATTTCAAAAACCCGCCCTC
>NZ_JAEQDE010000167.1:0-8315 GCF_020737865.1 Microcoleus sp. PH2017_35_SFW_U_B | reverse complement strand
CCTGCATCGGAATCTTTAAGCAGGGGAATTAGCTGTGGCACAGGAGTTTTAGCTGCTGCACCGATACTCCCCAAAGCAGAGGCTGCGCTGCTACGCACATTTGGATCGGAGTCTTTAAGCAGGGAAACTAGCTCCGGCATAACACTTTTAGCTTCTGATAACAGTAAAGAATCCCAGTGATAGCGTCTAACTCTTTTTAGCAAATCAGCAGCGCGAAGACGTAACTCTACATCTGAATTTGTCAACATTTTAACTAAGGCAGGAATAACAGGGCGACCAATTTGCCTTAGAACCTCGATCGCACTCTGGCGGACTAGCAAATTCTTATCTCGCAAAGCTTCAATCAAAGCAGGGATAGCTGGTTCACCTATTTTTCCTAACTCGCTAATAGCTGTATCAAGTTCCCTTTCATCGTTACTCTTTAACTTCTTGATTAATGAGTTAATCTCTTGAGAACTAGCCTTGGATGCGATCGGGTTTTCAGCCGAAGCATTGCGAGTCAACAGCAAAGGCGATGTGAAAGATAGAAACGAGAGGGCAATTACGGCAACTAATCTTTGTCGGTAGTGCTTCGTCATGGGCCAGAATCCTTGTATTTGATGAGCAGTCTCAGCCATTTGAATAATAATTGTATCTACATTCTCATCAAATTGGTTTCCAGAGTTCGGGCGATCTAAATTTGTGCTTGTCAGTGGTGAAATCGATCGCCCTAAATCCTGCTTAAAAAGCGGGACTTTAAGAAGATTCCGGTTTTTCCCTTAAACAACAATTATTTATGTGTAACTCTTGCTGGGAATTTGAATATATGAATCCGGCATTTCATTCTGCTGGTGAATAGCAAAGAAACGGCGCTCAATTTCTTTGAGAACTGCTGCATCATAATAAATCATGCCACAATCCAGACAAATCTCAACAGGCGTGTTAGGAACTAGCAAGTATTTACCTTGATGACTATACAGGTAATTGATTTTACGTTCCTCATAGCGGTTGCTACCACAGGTATTGCATCGGATTTCTCGCATGAGTTTATATTTTTATTTGCTAGTTTCCACCAACAGAGGTTCGATACGCTCGTGACTAATCAGCCGATGAGCATAAACTAGACAAGCCTGAATATCTTCTCTTTCTAACCAGGAATAGCCTTCGAGAATCGTTTCAGGAGTGTCGCCAGCCGCTAACATTCCTAGAATGTGCTCAACCGCAAGACGGCGACCCCGAATAATCGGTTTTCCGTTAAATATTTGGGAATTTACTGTGATTCGTTCTAAGAGTTTTTGAGCATCCATAATTTGAGGCATAATTAGATATCTTATATTCTATCATTTGTTTATGAGTTCCGAACCCCTGACTCTCTCAAAAACCAATCCTGTTTTAGCCGCCCAAGGATTAACTCGCCGCTTTGGCGGTTTAGTTGCTGTAAACGACGTATCTTTTACAGTTGAAAAAAACGAGATATTTGGACTGATCGGCCCTAACGGTGCTGGCAAGACAACTCTATTTAATGTAATGACTGGACTGATACCTGCTTCTAGTGGCAATCTGATTTATCAAAATGAAAATATTTCCCAATTGAAGCCTTATCAAATTGCGAATAAAGGTATTGCGCGCACTTTTCAAAATATTAGATTGTTTGGGGATCTTTCGGTGTTGGAGAATGTGGCGATCGCCCGACACATCCACAGCCGATCGCAAAATCCGGTATTATCGCTACTATCGGGGATTTTCGGCTTACCAGAATCTAACGCTATGGAGCGCAAAACCCAGCGGAAAGCCCTGGAATTGTTGGATTTGGTCGGTTTGGGCGATCGCGCGCAGGAACAAGCCAAAAACCTGCCCTACGGCGATCAGAGGCGTTTGGAAATCGCCCGCGCCTTAGCCCTGGAACCGCAAATCTTACTGCTAGATGAACCAGCGGCGGGGATGAATCCGACGGAAAAGCACAAGTTAAGTGATTTTATCCGGGAAGTGCGGGAACAATTCAATTTGACTGTAATATTGATCGAGCATCACGTACCGCTGGTGATGGGATTGTGCGATCGAATTGCTGTATTGCATTTTGGTCAGCTTATTGCCTTGGGTGAACCTGCTTTTGTTAGGAACGATCCTGCTGTAATAGAAGCTTATTTGGGAGATGAAAAATAGAAAATTACAAAACAATGGGGCGATTGGAACCCGGCGATTGGAAATCGCGCCTACACAAACAATGTCCGCCTCCGCGGACTAAGAGTAATATTAAAAACTCACATATTGCATCATTTGTACGCATTTTGTAGGGCGGGTTAACCAATAATAATTACCTAAAATCTACAATCTCGTAAACCCGCCCGCCCCAACTACAAATCTCAAACTCCAAGTCAGATAAAATGCACAATGTCCCCCCAAAGACTACCAAAAATATCCTGTTAGAACTCAAAAATCTCTGTGTAAATTACGGAGGAATTCAAGCCCTGCAAAATGTGAATTTAACCGTAAATGCGGGCGAAGTTGTCAGTCTCATCGGCGCTAACGGTGCGGGGAAAAGTACGACATTGAGAGCAATTTCTAAAATAGTTAATTTGCGGGAAGGACAAATCATCTACAGCGGGCGCGATATTAGTCGCCGCCAAGCTCACGAAGTGGTAAAATTGGGAATCGCCCACAGTCCAGAAGGGCGAAGGGTTTTGGCGCAGCAGACGGTGTTAACTAACTTGGAATTAGGGGCTTATGTGCGATCGGACTTCGCAGCCATCAAAACCGATTTAAGCCGCCAATTCGAGATATTTCCGCGCTTAGCAGAAAGGCGCACTCAACTGGCAGGAACCCTTAGCGGCGGGGAACAGCAAATGCTGGCGATCGCCCGCGCGCTCATGAGCCGCCCGAAACTGCTATTATTGGACGAACCCAGTTTAGGCTTAGCACCTGCGATCGTCAAAGAAATTTTCGGAATCATTCAAAACCTACGCTCTACGGGCGTTACAATCTTGTTAGTGGAACAAAACGCCAATTTAGCACTCCAAATTGCCGATCGGGCTTACGTACTAGAAGCTGGTAACATTACCATCACAGGCATAGCATCAGATTTACTCAACAACGAACAAGTAAAGAAAGCATACTTAGGTTAATTCCGACATTTTTGGGTTCGTAGTGAGGACTTCAGTCCTCTTCATGAATCCCAAAAATCAGAGGACTCAAGTCCTCACTACAAACTTAACTACAAACTTATTATAGAGGATAAATTAATGCACAAAATAGCAGCTACGCCCGGAGGTTGGAACCCTCAAGCAGAAGGAGTAATTTTTATACAGCAAACCCCAGCACCAATCGTATTTATTAGTGCTGCTGACACTGACATTCAAACACTCGCGGCCGCCGCATCCAAAATGCCACCCGAATTCCCGAAAGTGCGGGCCGTAAATCTGCTTCAGTTGCAGCAACAATTAACCATTGACACCTACGCCGAGGAAATTTTAGAACGCGCAGAGGTAATAATTTTAAGGCTGTTAGGCGGGCGTTCTTATTGGTCTTACGGATTAGAAGTTCTGCGGGAAACGGTGCAGAAAACTAATGCGGTATTGATTGTGATGCCCGGTGAAGATAGTCCAGATCCGGATTTAATTAGTCATTCTAATGTATCGCTGTCCGCAGTCAATCAACTGTGGCGCTATTTCACAGAAGGCGGAGTCCAGAATTTTGTTAATGCACTCAAGTTTACGGCTGACACTTGTTTGAAAACTGCTTATAATCCGCCTCTTCCTCAAACAGTTTCTCGGGTGGGAATTTATGATTGGGGAGGAAATACAACGGCTGGTTTGGGAATTTTACTACCAGATTCCGATCCCCCTAAATCCCCCTTAAGAAGGGGGACTTTGAACCCAGATTCCGATCCCCCTAAATCGCCCTTAAAAACCGAAACTTTGACCACTTCTTGCCCCCCCCTTCTTAAGGGGGGCTGGGGGGGATCTCCGGGTTTACCAACCCTTGCTAAAGTCGGGATTTTATTTTATCGCGCTCATTATTTATCGGGAAATCTAGCACCTATTGATGCACTTTGTCAAGCATTATATGACCGAAATTTAGTACCAGTTCCCGTCTTTGTGTCTTCGCTGCGAGAACCGGATTTGCAAGTGGAATTGGTGGAACATTTTAAACCCAAAGATTCCGAACCAATTCAATTACTCATTAATACAACAAGTTTTGCAGTCTCGGGTTTCAACAATCTCGAACCGGAACAAAATAGCTTTAAATCCTTAGATGTTCCTATCTTGCAAGCAATCTTCAGCGGCGGCGGTTTGGAACAGTGGGAAACTGAATTACAAGGACTTTCGCCGCGAGATGTGGCGATGAATGTGGCATTGCCAGAAGTAGATGGGAAAATTATTACTCGGGCTGTTTCTTTTAAAGCTGTACAAACTTGGAACAGTGAATTAGAAACAGATGTGGTAGGATATGTCGCAGCGGACGATCGCATTTCATTCGTAGCAGACTTAACGGCGAATTGGGTGAAGATGAAGCAAACCCCCGCCGCCAACAGACGCATCGCCATAATTCTCGCAAATTATCCCACCCGCAACGCCCGCTTAGCTAACGGCGTTGGCTTGGATACGCCCGCTAGCTGTGTGGAAATCCTCAAGGCTATGCAGGAAGTCGGTTATCAAGTAGATAATATTCCCAGCAGCGGGAACGAGTTAATTGAAATGCTGATATCTGGCGTAACAAATGACCCGGAAGGACGGGAATTGCGCCCTGTAAATCAATATTTGGATTTGGCGGAATATCAAGAATATTTTGCAACTTTGCCGCAGCAAGTACAGGATGGAATTTGTAATAGATGGGGGTTAGCGACTGGGGAAAGAAGGACTGAAGTCCTTACTACGAACCTGGAAGGAAGGACTGAAGTCCTTACTACGAACCTGGATACGAATCTGTTTCCGATTCCGGGGATTCAATTCGGAAATGTGTTTGTCGGGATTCAACCGTCGCGGGGATACGAAATCGATCCGGCGTTAAATTATCACGCGCCGGATTTGGAACCAACTCACAATTATCTTGCTTACTATTATTGGCTGCGCGAAAAGTTGGGAATTGATGCGATTATTCATGCGGGAAAACACGGGAATTTAGAATGGCTTCCCGGTAAAAGTGTGGCATTGTCTAATAAATGTTATCCCGAAATCGCATTAGGCGCGCTGCCGAATTTCTATCCGTTTATTGTCAACGATCCGGGGGAGGGTTCCCAGGCAAAAAGACGATCGCAAGCCGTGATTATCGACCACCTCACCCCGCCGATGACTCGCGCCGAACTTTACGGGCCTTTGCAGCAGTTGGAAGCCTTAATCGATGAATATTGCGAAGCCCAAAGCTTAGATCCGTCGAGATTACCGATGATTCGCGATCGCATTGTAGCCCTTACCAACCAGGAAAATCTAGATAAAGACCTAGGTATCCAACTCAATAAATCGGAGTTTACCGAGTTTATCACCCGCACCGACGGTTATCTTTGCGAACTCAAAGAGTCCCAAATCCGCGACGGATTGCATATTTTTGGTCAATGTCCCCAAGGTAGACAGTTGCGAGATTTGATAATTGCGATCGCCCGCCATCCTAGCACAAATCGTTCCGGCTTAACCCGCGCCCTCGCCAAAGACTTAAACCTAGACTTCGATCCCTTAACCACCGCAGGCGATTTAACCGCAGAATTAGAAGCAAAAGCTGCTGAATTAGTAGATGATTTAATCAAAAACATCCGCGTCGATCCGCGTTCATCTGCGGTTAAAATAGGAGAAGCAACCCAACAAGAATTAGATTGGATTTCCAACTATCTTTTACCTTCACTCCTCCAAACAAACCAAGAAATTACTAACCTGTTGCGCGGACTAGATGGACGACACATCCCCAGCGGTGCATCCGGCGCGCCCACCCGCGGCAGACCAGATGTATTACCCACAGGTCGCAATTTTTACTCCGTAGATATCCGCGCTATTCCCACAGAAACCGCCTGGAGAGTTGGCAGAGTTGCAGCCGAAACTTTAATCGAAAGATACACTCAAGAAAATGGTGAATATCCGAAAACTTTGGGTTTGTCTGTGTGGGGAACATCGACTATGCGGACAGGTGGAGACGACATCGCCGAAGCCTTAGCATTAATCGGAGTTCAACCAATTTGGGATGGGCCTTCGCGCCGGGTTGTAGATTTTGAAATCTTGCCTGTTGCTGTTTTGGGGCGACCGCGCGTTGATGTTACTTTGCGGATTTCTGGCTTTTTCCGCGATGCTTTTTTTAATTTAATTGATTTGTTTGACTCGGCTGTCAAAGCTGTGGCGGATTTAGATGAATCTGCGGAAGACAATCCTTTAGCAGCACAAGTTAAACAAGAGATTTTGGATTGGGAATCGGCTGGTTTGAGTCGGGAAGATGCGAAAGTGCGATCGCAATTTCGAGTCTTTGGTTCAAAACCGGGGGCTTATGGTGCGGGGCTTCAGGGAATAATTGAAGCTCAAAACTGGACAGACGACGGCGATCTAGCAAAAGCTTACATTAATTGGAGCAGTTACGCCTATACTTCCTCTAGTTCCTCAAATTTGCCTGGAGATGCAGCCGGAGTTCAACAAAGTGAATGGGGATGTTCGGCACCGGAAGCCTTTACACAGCGCCTCAGTCAAATGCAAATAGTTCTCCAAAATCAAGACAACCGCGAACACGATATCCTCGACTCCGACGATTATTATCAATTCCAAGGGGGAATGACTGCGGCAATTCGCAATTTGCAAGGGAAAAATCCTGAAACTTATTTCGGAGATAACTCGATTCCCGAAAATCCAAAAGTGCGACAACTCAAAGAAGAAATTGCGCGGGTTTATCGCAGCAGGGCGGTAAATCCGAAATGGATTGAAGGGGCGATGCGTCACGGTTATAAAGGTGCTTTTGAAATTGCCGCAACGGTGGATTTTTTGTTTGCTTACGATGCTACGGCGAATTGTGTTGAAGATTTTATGTATGAAGGAATTGCACAGGCTTACATTTTTGATGAAAAAGTTCAGGTATTTATTCAGGAAAATAATCCTTGGGCGCTGCGAGATATGGCGGAAAGATTGTTAGAAGCTCGCCAACGGGGGTTGTGGGAGAGTGCCAGTCAGGATATCCTTGATAAATTGCGATCGATCGCCCTGGAAGCCGAAGCAGTCATCGAATCCCACACAGAAATACGCAATTAACATCACCAGCCCACTTGCGGTAATATTTACTAATGTTTCGCGAACGGTGAAAGCTGTATGATTCGCCGCTACATTGCTACTCTGGGTACTAACATCTTAAAACGTACCTGCACCGCGATCGCTGCGATCGCCCTAACAACAGTCGGATGTTCGCCACCCAAGCCACCCAACACCGCAGCGACATCAAGCCCGATCGCATCATCCTCCGTCCTAACGCAGCCACCAACCTCTGTGTTAGCCAAAAACCCCAATAAACGCCAAAAATCCATCAGCGTTCCTTCCTGCGCCCAAAACGACCCATTTGGAGATTCAGTTAACTTTGCCACCAAGGCCGCCAATTTGGCTCAGTCAGCCAATTCAAAACAAGAGTGGGACGAAGTAGCAGCCCAATGGGTGCAAGCGGTAGCCTGGATGCAAGCGGTTCCCCCCGGTAGTCCCAGGCGGGCGTTTGCTGAAAAAAAAGTCACCGAGTACATGAAAAATCTGGTTTATGCCCAACAGCAAGCGGGCGCAAGTCGATCGCAAGCCAGTACAGTCAGCTTCAGCAGCGATTTACTCGACGAACAGTTAGAACTATACCTATCCTACGTTGCAGCCGTCGGGCCGCCAGATGTTTTGATCGTCGGTAGTTCCCGGGCGTTGCAGGGCGTCGATCCCAAACAGCTAAAACAATCTTTGGCTGCTAACGGCACTCCGGGTTTAAAGGTATTTAACTTTGCAGTCAACGGCGCAACTGCCCAAGTTGTTGACTTTCAACTGCGACGGCTGTTGAAGCCCGATTATTTACCTCAAATGATTGTCTGGGCGGACGGTGTGCGCGCATTTAACAGCGGCCGGGACGATCGCACTTTTAATTCGATCCTAGATTCTGAAGGCAACCAGCTTTTAGCAGCAGGCGTTCGCCCCAAACTCCCGTCTGGTGAACCTAACGTGACGCCCCAGTGTTACCGATTCCCGCAGTCTTGTAACACCGATGGCGACGGGATTTTCCGCCGATCCCAGGCATCGGTCGATCGGGCTTTTAGCGGCGGGCAAGATGCCCACCCCACAGTCAAATTACTCAACAGTGGAACAGGCATCTTGCCTGTTGCTGACTGGGGCGGGCAAGATGCCCACCCCACAGTC
>NZ_JAEQDE010000166.1:0-20224 GCF_020737865.1 Microcoleus sp. PH2017_35_SFW_U_B | reverse complement strand
AAACTGTGGTCGTCGGCGCCGTTGGGTTGTGTACCGCCGCAATTGCGACGGTTCCTTCAGAAGAGTAGTTCGCTACGGCTACTGGTAAAGTTTAGTGCTCTGAATTCAGCTCTATAACTTTTGATCGAGAAAGCACCCATAACTTTATGGGTGCTTTTTGCTGATTGGGTAGTTGGTGATGAGTAATCTTCTTTATGCTCTACCATTATTCATTTTGCAAAATGTTAAAGAACATCCCTTTGATCGGCAAAATGCCATTATTCGGACAAGTTAACAGGTTTAAGAAATATCAGGTTGTACTCCAGCAGAGCGAAGAAGACTGCGGGGCGGCTTGTTTGGCTTCGATCGCCAAATTTTACGGACAGAACTTTACCATTAGCCGTTTGCGAGAATCTGCGGGTACAGGCCAAAAGGGGACAACTCTGCTGGGCTTGAAACAAGGCGCTGAGGCGGTGGGCTTTAATGCTCGATCGGTGCGAGCAGCGGCTGCTATTTTAGACAAAATTGACGAAGCACCTTTACCGGCTATTATTCACTGGAGCGGGTACCACTGGGTTGTTTTGTACGGAAAGCAGGGCGACAAATATGCGATCGGCGATCCGGCTGTCGGTATGCGCTATATTTCCAAAGAAGAATTAGCAGCAGGTTGGACAGATTGGCTGTGCTTGCTAGTAGACCCAGATCCCGATCGATTTTTTGCCGAAGCAGACGGCCAACCGCCCGCCAATTCGTTACAAAAATGGATGCGCCGGGTTTGGATTTACCGCCAGCTTTTAATGGAAGCACTGTTGATGAATGTGGTGTTGGGTTTGCTGTCGATTGCTTCACCTTTTCTCGTACAACTGCTCACCGACGACATTTTGGTGCGGGGCGACACGCAACTTTTGGCAAGTGTGGCGATCGCAGTTATAGTTATGAACCTATTTAGCAGCAGTTTAGGATTAGTACAGTCGAACTTAATTGCTCAATTTTCCCAGCGTTTAGAGTTGGGATTGGTCATGGAATTTGGGCGTAAATTCCTGCGATTGCCTTTAAGCTTTTACGAAACCAGACGCAGCGGCGAAATCGTCAGTAGATTACAAGATATCCAAGAAATCAATAAATTAGTTTCTCAATTTGCGATCAGCTTACCAAGTCAATTTTTTATAGCTGTAGTTTCTTTTATTTTCATGTTGTTTTACAGCAAGGAACTGACGCTGGCTGCTACAGTCATCGCTTTATTCATGACTGCCTCTACAGTAGTTTTTCTGCCCGTATTGCAGCAAAAAACGCGGAATTTATTTGTACTGGAAGCAGAAACTCAAGGCGTTTTAGTAGAAACCTTTAAAGGCGCGCTGACAGTCAAAACGACTAGCAGCGCCCAGCAACTTTGGGAAGAATTTCAAGGTCGCTTCGGTCGTTTAGCGAGTCTTACTTTTCGCACTACACAAATTGGCATTCTCAATAATATCTTTTCTGGCTTTGTTGCTTCAGCGGGCAGCATTACCCTGCTGTGGTTGGGCAGCGGGTTGGTGATTGACAAGGCATTGAGTATCGGTCAGTTGCTAGCATTTATTAGCATGAATCAAAACGTTACTACTTGGGTGACTTCCTTGGTCGAATCTACTGATGAAATGGCTCGCGTGCAGACAGCAACTCAACGGCTTTCGGAAGTCATAGATGCTGAACCAGAAAGTAAAAGCGATATTAATAAACCTGTGGTAACGCTTCAAGGCGGCGACGAAATTGTTTGTAAGAGTGTGAATTTTCACTACCCAGGCAGACTTGACTTGTTGGAAAATTTTTCTGTGACCTTTCCGGGCGGTCACGCAATTGCTTTAATCGGTTATTCTGGTTGTGGAAAAAGTACGCTAGCTAAGGTAATTGCTGGTCTGTATCCGCTGCAATCTGGTAATGTGAGAATTGGCGGTTACAATTTGCAGGATTTGTCTCTCGATTGTCTCAGACAGCAGGTGGTTCTTGTTCCCCAAGAAGCTCATTTCTGGAGCCGTTCGATTCTCGATAATTTTCAGTTGGGGAGTCCTGATGCCACTTTTGAACAGATTGTGAAAGCTTGCAAAATTGCCGGGGCGGATGAATTTATAAGCCAATTACCGGATAAATATCAAACTGTTTTAGGGGAGTTTGGGGCGAATATTTCGGGGGGACAAAGACAGAGATTGGCGATCGCCCGTGCCATTCTCAATAACCCGCCCGTGTTGATTCTAGACGAGTCTACCGCAGGGCTAGATCCCGCCAGCGAAGCGGAAGTCTTGGAAAATTTGTTGATGTACCGGCAGGGGAAAACTACGATTTTTATCAGTCACAGGCCCCGAGTGATCGATCGCGCCGATTGGATTATCATGTTAGAACGCGGTCGGTTAAAACTGCAAGGTTCGGCGGCAAAATTGCGATCGATTCCCGGAGATCACTTAGAGTTTTTGGAACCTTAGACAAAATTGCAAAAATAATTAGGACGGGCTAGAAGCCCATCCCACAATAAAAAAAATTGTGGAACGGGCATCTTGCCCGCCCAATCTATGATTGTGGAACGGGCATCTTGCCCGCCCTATGATTGTGGAACGGGCATCTTGCCCGCCCAATCTATGATTGTGGAACGGGCATCTTGCCCGCCCAATCTATGATTGTGGAACGGGCATCTTGCCCGTCCAGCTATTGTTGCAATCTTGTCTAATGCACCCGACAAACTAGGGGAATCGCCTCCTGATTTTCCAACACCAAACCGTACTCCAAACCCTCAACAACCGCCTGACAAGAAGCATCCAAAATATTACCAGAAACCCCAACCGTCGTCCAACGATCGTGGCCGTTACTAAACTCAACAAACACGCGAGTTTTAGCAGAAGTACCCGCACCAGAATCCAGAATTCGCACCTTGTAATCTGTCAGATAAAAATGCGCTATCGCCGGATAAAAATTCACCAAAGCTTTCCGCAAAGCCGCATCTAAAGCCGAAACCGGGCCGTTTCCTTCCGCACATTCCAGAATAATTGTACCGTTGACTGACAATTTCACAGTGGCTAAAGCCGTACAATCTTCGCCAACCTTATCGCAGTGAACTTGAAATCCATGAATTTCAAACCACCGCTGCCGCTTTTCCAAAGCTTCCCGCATCAACAATTCAAAAGACGCCTCAGCACCCTCAAATTGATATCCCTGACTTTCCAAATCTTTCAACTTTTCCAGAATTTGGCGGCAAGCAGGATTTTTGCGATCGAGTTCAATACCAAAAGTCTTAGCCTTCGCCAAAACATTACTCAAACCCGATTGATCCGAAATCACAATTCGCCGGATGTTGCCGATTTTTTCCGGTTCCAAGTGTTCGTAAGTTAACGGATTTTTTTCAACCGCCGATACGTGAATTCCGCCCTTGTGAGCAAAAGCCGAAAGACCGACAAAAGGAGCGTGGTCGTCGGGAGCAAGATTAACAATTTCGCTGACGGAGCGACTGACTTGAGTTAATTTCGCTAATTGCTCATCTTGAATGCAATCATAACCCAACTTGAGCTGAAAATTAGGAATCAAGGAACACAAATTAGCATTACCGCAGCGTTCGCCATAACCGTTAATAGTTCCCTGTACCATCGTCACCCCTTCCCGCACACCAGCCAGAGCATTAGCAACGGCAACTCCAGAGTCGTTGTGAGTGTGAATTCCTAACTGTAAAGATTGAGTTAGTTCAGTTCCTAAAGCCGCTAAAACATCACGCACAACTTGACTAACTTCGTCAGGCAAAGTACCGCCGTTGGTATCGCAAAGCACCAGCCATTCTGCACCAGCATCCGCCGCTGCCATTAAAGTTTTAATCGCATACTCGGGATTGTGTTTGTAGCCGTCAAACCAGTGTTCGGCATCGTAAATAACGCGCCTTCCCTGACTCCGTAAATATTCAATAGTATCTCGAATCATCGCCAGATTTTCTTCTAACGTCGTCTTCAAACTTTCAATTACGTGCAAATCCCACGACTTGCCAAACAGCGTTACCCAGCGAGTCCCCGCAGACAAGATAGGCTGCAACATTTCATCATTGGCTGCCGTTTTTCCCGGTCGTCTGGTCGAACAAAAAGCGACAACTTCTGCTTGAATTAATGGCTGTTCTTTGAGCCGCCAAAAAAATTGTACGTCTTTAGGATTTGCTCCCGGCCAGCCACCTTCAATAAACGGAATTCCTAAACTGTCTAACTGTCGAGCAATTCGCACTTTGTCTTCGAGAGATAAGCAGAGTCCCTCGCACTGAGCGCCGTCTCGCAGCGTGGTATCGTAGATCCAGAGCCGATTTTTCATGGGAATTCTCAATTCTCAATTGGTAATATATCACTTATCATATTAGATGAAATTATTTGAAATAAATGCGATAATATATAGGAAAATTAACATAAATCTAATCGGGGTAAATTACTGTGGTTAAGGTACAAGCGCAAGGAAAAACATTTGAGTGCGATCGCGGATCGAATCTCCGTGAAGTCTTGCTCAAAAACGGCATCGATCTCTACAACGGCAACGCTAAAGTCATCAACTGCCACGGTTTGGGGACTTGTGGCACCTGTGCCGTCACCATCGAGGGCGAAGTTTCCGAGTCCGAGTGGCGTGAAAAAGCGCGACTTTCGATTCCTCCCCATTCTCCCGCATCAAACCGCCGTTTGTCCTGCCAGACTAAGGTTTTGGGCGATATTAAGGTGACAAAATATGATGGTTTTTGGGGCCAGGGCTCGGAAACTGTATGGAAACCTCAAGGATAGATTTTTGGTGCAGGAAGGCTGATAAGCTGTAGTGCATTTAGATTGCATATTTTGGGTGGTGCTGCGAAGCCCACCCCACAAGAAAATATGTAAGACTT
Source organism: Microcoleus sp. PH2017_35_SFW_U_B (assembly GCF_020737865.1). Lineage (NCBI taxonomy): Bacteria > Bacillati > Cyanobacteriota > Cyanophyceae > Oscillatoriales > Microcoleaceae > Microcoleus > Microcoleus sp. PH2017_35_SFW_U_B. The sequence goes on along the minus strand of NZ_JAEQDE010000166.1, from coordinate 15,387 downwards.
GCCCCAAAATTCTAACTGTAAGGTGCGAACACCAGCACCTTACCCTCAAGAAGGCCCCGAGGTAAAAAAGCCAGACAGTCCATAGAAAAGTCAATGAATTCATCTCAAGATATTCTGATTATTGGTGGCGGAATTATCGGCCTTTCCCTAGCAGTTGAACTGAAATTGCGAGGGGCATCTGTCGCTGTTCTTACCGCCGATTCTCCACAACCGACGGCCCGGGCTGCTGCCGGAATGCTCGCTCCCCAAGCGGAACGAATTCCCCCCAGTCCGATGCTGGATTTGTGCTTGCAAAGTCGCGCGCTGTATCCTTCCTGGGTGGAACGCCTGGAAGAGATTACGGGGTTGAAAACGGGGTATTGGCGATCGGGAATTCTCGCACCAGTTTGTCAAAACGATCCTCAACAACAGCCGCTATTGTCAAACCTTAACTCTCATTGGTTAGACAGAGATACTGTTCGCCAGCACCAGTTTGGATTGGGTGAAGAAGTAATCGGTGGTTGGTGGTATCCTGACGACGCTCAAGTGGACAACCGCGCTTTATTTCGGACGCTACAGAGCGCAACCAAAGAATTGCAAATTGAGATTATTCAAGATACTGCAAAGGAAATTATTCGGCATGGAAACCGAGTTTTTGGCGTAGAAACAACGGCAAGAAAATTGCAAGCTGACCGTTATGTTTTGGCGGCAGGGCCTTGGTGTGAGAAGTTATTGAATGTTCCGGTTTTTCCCAGAAAGGGGCAAATGCTGTCAGTGTGCGTACCAAAAGATTGTGCAGTTATGCAGCCATTGCAAACAGTTTTATTCGGGACTGGCATTTATATTGTGCCGCGTCAAGATGGCAGAATTATTATTGGTGCAACTAGCGAGAATGTGGATTTTACCCCTGGAAATACCCCAGCGGGAATCCAAAGTTTGCTAGCAGGAGCGATTAAGTTATATCCCGAATTGCAGAATTATCCGATTCTAGAGTTTTGGTGGGGATTTCGGCCTGCTACGACGGATGAGTTGCCGATTTTGGGTGCTTCTGCTTGGGATAATTTGACATTGGCAACTGGGCATTATCGCAATGGCATTTTGTTGGCTCCGGTGACTGCTAAGTTGTTGGCTGATTTGATGTTAAATCGAAAGTTAGATCCGTTGTTGGCTGCTTTTAATTATGCGAGGTTTGCATTTTCCTGACATTCGGTTTAATCGTTCGGACTTTAGTCCTCTCTTTATAAAGATAAATGAAGCAGGACTAAAGCCCTTACTACGAACTTAATTTTGGCGTAAGTCCAAATTAGTTAGATTCCGTTTTTTTGGGTAGGTTCAATTCCCTGCATTTAAGCGCAGCCAAATCGTAAGCATTTTGGTAATCTTTACCGCCTAACATCACATCGCCGTAATATTCATAGGGTTGATTTCCGTAAACCGGCAGCGGATCGTCTTCTGGATAATCTTCTTTTGATTCGTCTAGAATTGCTTTGAGTTTCTTGACGCTCAATCGCTGGGCGGGGAAGTAATGAATGTCTTGAGCATTGAAGCCAAGATGCGGAAAAGTTGGGTCAACAATGCGCTCGTTGAGTTCAATCCAGCTATACTCGATGGGTTTGTAAGGCGCTCCGGGTGCAGCTAAAAAGCCTTGAACGTAGATTGCGCCTTCGGTGGTTAATGCTGCTTTGGAAGCGTTATCAAAGCAGTTTTTACGGTTGCTTTTAATGCGAGTGGCGATTTCAATAGAAAGCGTCTCGTCTAACAGTTCGCTCATGATTTATTCTAGTTGCGCGTGCGACTAGATTGTAGCAAGTCGGAGCTGCGATCGCAAAAAACGAACGATCGCCAATCACGATCGCTCCTCAAATTCCCGTTTCCACGAGTCGAGCCAAAATCCTCTGCGGTGGTGGATGTTGTGTCACATTTGGGTTTCGGGGGCGGTTTGTCAAAGGCGTAAGCGGGGGTGATACGCGCCGAAAAGTCGATCGCCCGCATCAACTTCCCGGCGGATCGCAAGATTTGGGAGTCGCCGAATGTTTGAGAGTGCGATCGAGTTATCTATTTAGCAAAGTGGCTAAATGCTGCACGGATGGCGATGAACCACACCATCAGGGTTGAGAATAGGTAGAGGTAGAAGCGCAGCAGGATTAGATTGAATGTACAATGAACGATGCTGTGCAAAGCGCGAAAGCCAACGAAGATCCAAGCCGCATTCACATAAACTGCATCTACCTGGTTCGTGATGAAAAGGTATAGCACCAGCGCATAAAACAGGACGGGAATCTCGAACAAATTCTTGAAGTTATCGGACGGATTTGATACCTCTGGTGGCGAGATTTGTGCCAGCATACCAGGTACAGCCAGCTCCTTCGGGGCGAGCTTTGTATTGTTGAGGAAAGTGATACGGCGGATGTAGAGATAAACCCAGACTACCAGTGTCACAAACACCATTGCAAAGAAGGGACTAAAAATTGCATTTTGCATCGTTTTTACCTATAAAACTCAATTGTTCTGAAGATGGGCGGGCGATAAAATGCGCCCTACGCTATGTACAAGAATTGAAGAAACAAAGACTAAGGTAAATCCAATCAGAGGATGGAGTACCTCTAGGTGAAAAGGAGTGTTGAGATGAATGGTCAAAAATTGTAGTCCCAGCAGTACGGGTAGACTTGCGGTGAGACGTTGTATTTGAGGTGAGAATCGAGTCAGCAGCGACCATCCCAGTAATAATAATGACAGCCCGCTATATCCTCGGACTAGCCAAACATGAATATCCCACCATGCAGGATTGACAAAGTAAGCGAATCCAACCGTTAACAATTGAGCAATCAAGCAGAGGTTAAAGACGACTGAAGTCGCATAAAAGCCGATCGGCATCCAACGCATGGGAGTGCGATCGCGCTCAATTTCCGAATTGATGGTCATGTCACGTTATTTTTGATACTTTTGATAATATAAGCTGAGTAATTCAGCAGTCATAGACCCCGATCGGGTACACTTTTCGCTATCACGACGATGACAAATTCCTTACAGCATTTATTTGAAGCAATCAATCAAGTCAAGAATGAACAAGATCTGCGATCGCAAGTCGTGCCGCAAATCGGCGAGTATTTTGCCGCTAAGCGATCGGGAGTCTTTTTCTTTGACCAACTGCCTTTGTTAGATAAAAAATTTCATAAAACCCTGGAAATTGCACTATCGATCGAATATAATCCTATTGCGCGTTATCTAGTTGAGCGCCATGCTCCAGTCCACGAAGCACTGGTAGCATCACCCAAAGTTTGGACGATGATTTGTCCTCGCCCCGATCATTGGCACGTGATGGCGGGCCCGATTGTAAGTTGCGGTCAATTAGTGGGTGTATTCGGTTGCACTCGCGAACAGTCAATGTCTGCTTTTGATGCACAAAATTTAGCAGATTTGAGTGGAATTTGTTTGCACTTATCTGTCTGGAGTGCAACAATGCGATCGCCATACCAGCCTTTCAAAACCAATCGCTTAACGCCTCGTGAATTGGAAATTGCCGAGTTGGTGGCTTTGGGACGAACTAACGCCGAAATTGGGACTGAACTTTGGATTACTGAAAATTCTGTGAAGCAAGCTCTGAAGCGAATGTTCCGCAAGCTTGAGGTTTCATCCCGCGCGCAGATGGTGGCACAACTTTCTGCTACAAAATACGAGCCTAGTGTCAAGCAGTCTGTATCAAATTTGGTGCTCAACGGCGATCGATAACATTTTGCTTGCGCCCTCACCGATTAGCCAACCGTATAGTAGTATGGTATTATTTGATTTTCTGTCAATCACCTGCAATCTAAACTATATTCTCAGCTAAGCACTTATCCACACTACAGACATACTGAATGAAAAGCGCGATCAAAAAGTCGGATTTTGTGCTATCTCCTTACATGAAGAGCAACAATTTCAAAGCTACATACCAACTACTCAATACAGTCATCCCCTATACATTTTTATGGTTTTTAGCATTTAAAGCTGCTGCCATTTCTGTATGGCTGCTGCCACCGATCATCGTGTTGATGACACTCTTTTCAGGACGTTGTTTCTCCTTGATGCACGATTGCGGACACTATTCTCTGTTTAGTTCCAAAAAAGTCAATCGCACAGTGGGTTTTCTGCTAGGTATCATCAATGCAATTCCTCAGTACCCCTGGTCTAGGGGACACGCTTACCATCACAAAAATAATGGTAATTGGGATATGTACCGAGGCCCTTCGGCGTTGATTTCCACCGAAAAGTTTGCGGCACTCAGTCCATTTAACCAAAAGATATATCAGTTGCTCAGACACCCGCTGATGCTGTTTCCTGGTGGCTTTTTCTACCTGATTATCAAACCAAGACTCGCGCTAATATTGGGAATTGCTGGTTTTGTCAGACATACTTTTGATTGTCTCAATCAAGATTTAGGTATGGGTTTATCTAGAATAATTGCTTCCTACAAATCCAAACACTGGTATACGACGGCTGAGTTTTGGGATTTACTCTTCAACAATATTTGTGTGGTGGGTAGCTGGCTTTATCTGGGTAACTTACTTGGGTTTGGGTTTTTCTGGAGTGTTTACTCAATTGTGATGACTTGTTCGGCGGCGATATTTATCTGCATCTTCTTTGTGCAGCATAACTTTGAGGGTTCCTACGCTCACAAGACAGAGGGCTGGGACTATCTGCTTGGTGCGATCGAAGGTAGCAGTTATCTAAAATTACCAACTATTCTCAATTGGTTTTCGGCTGATATTGCTTACCACAATATTCATCATCTGTCTGAGCGAATTCCTAATTACAATCTTCGGGCGTGTCACAATGCTAATTTGCACCTGCTTGGTAATTCAAGAATCCTGACAATTCGCGAGATTCCTGATTGTTTTAAGTTCATTCTTTGGGATGCTGCTTCAGATAGTCTGCAATCGATCGCATCATTTAGACAACAAGTAGAAATAATTTGATTCCCGTACTATGCAACCCAACGATCGGCTTTTCGGGGAAGCTGTCAACTGTCAACTGTCAACTGTCAACTGCTATACATTCTGCTCTGGAAAGAAGGTAAAAAAATGAATTTATTTGTTGTTGTACTTGGAGTTTTGTTTGTACTGCTGGCGATCGCCCTTCTGATCTATTTAATCACGGCTCGCCCTTATCAATCATCGGACTCCGTGGCGAATTCCTACGACGAATGGACGGAAGACGGGATTCTCGAATTTTATTGGGGCGAGCACATCCACTTGGGCCATTACGGTGCGCCGCCACAACGCAAAGATTTCCTCGCAGCTAAATCGGATTTTGTGCATGAAATGGTGCGCTGGGGAGGCTTGGATAAATTACCTGCCGGCACTACAGTCTTAGATGTTGGCTGTGGAATTGGCGGTAGCAGCCGCATTCTGGCGCAGGATTATAAGTTTGCTGTCACGGGAATTACGATCAGCCCGCAGCAAGTTAAACGCGCTCAAGAATTAACTTCCCCAGATCTCGATTTGCAGTTTCGGGTGGATGATGCTATGGCGCTGTCGTTTCCAGATGCGAGTTTTGATGTGGTTTGGTCGATCGAAGCTGGGCCGCATATGCCAGATAAAGCCGTGTTTGCGAAAGAGTTGATGAGAGTCGTCAAGCCCGGTGGCGTGCTGGTTGTGGCTGACTGGAATCAAAGGGACGATCGCAAAATCCCGCTCAATTTCTGGGAGAAACCCGTAATGAAACAACTGCTGGATCAATGGTCGCATCCGGCTTTTTCAAGCATCGAGGGCTTTTCAGAACTTTTAGAAGAAACGGGGTTTGTGGAGGGCGCTGTAACCACCGCAGATTGGACGCAAGAAACTCTTCCTTCCTGGATAGATTCTATCTGGCAAGGTATAGCTAGACCGGCCGGATTAGTGCGTTTTGGTGTATCGGGTTTCATCAAGTCTCTGCGAGAAGTACCGACTCTTTTACTAATGCGTTTAGCCTTTGGTGCGGGGCTTTGCCGCTTTGGAATGTTCCGCGCACTGCGAGCAAATTCGGTAGAAAGAAGACTGGCGGTTGAAACCGCGTCTACACAGGCAAAATGAAACCGCGTCTACACAGGCAAAACCCGCCTCCGCGGGTTGAAGATATTGCAATTAAAATTACGTGGGCTAGAAAGAAGACTGGCGGTTGAAACCGCGGCTAGACAGACAAAACCAGCCTCCGCGGGTTAAAGATATTGCAATTAAAATTACGTTATTCTCTTCAGTCTCGCGTTGCGCGGACTTCGTTTGTGTAGACGCGGTTTCAACCGCCGTCTAGCGGTTTCAACCGCCGTCTTATCTTAGAGATAATTTGAATATGAGCTAGCTCATAGAAAGCTTTGGGAGAATTTGGCAAACTGAGAGTAAGGTTAAATAGGAGGTCAATTTTATGACCAATATTGCTCTCAATTTTAAGACTGCACCGGGGCATGAAGTGCTGGCGGCGGCTGGCAAGAAAATGCTGAGGCCGGGGGGAAAAGTTGCTACGGAAATGTTGTTTGAATGGGCGGATTTTCAAGCGGGCGAAACTGTTTTAGAGTTGGCTGCTAGTTTTGGATATAGTTCGATCGCCCTTGCGGAACGTTTTGGCGTTAAAGTAGTGGGAGTTGAGAAGAATCCCGACAGTGTGGCGCGCGCTCGTGCTAATGTTGCAGCAGCGGGTTTGGGCGATCGAGTCCAAATTGTCGAAGCAGATATTTTTCACTTGGATCGGATTTCCCAAGAGTTTGATTGGGTGTTGGCTGAAGCTATCCTGACGATGCAGTCAGGGTGGGGGAAAGCTAAAATTATATCGGGAATTTGCGATCGGCTAAAACCGGGCGGCAAGTTTCTTTCTCACGAACTTTTAGCTAGAAACCGAGAATCAGAAATTCACAAAGCTTTGTCGGAAGTGATTCGGGCTAATTCAACGCCTTTGTCTGAGTCTGGCCCGATTGCTGTTTGCCAAAACGCGGGTTTGCAAGTAGAAAAGTGTCAAACTGGGGCGATGGGACTCCTCAACTTGCCACGAATGGTTGAAGACGAAGGTTTTGTGGGTACTGTGCGGATTTTGTGGAATATTTTAAGTAAATCGCAAATTCGCGATCGTATTTTAGCAATGCGTCGAGTTTTCCAAAAGTACGATCGCGATTTAGACTACATCATCCTTTGTGCAACAAAACAATATTAAGGGATTCAAAAATCATGACTGCTACTCTTTTACCGTTAGAATCTTCCGCAATCCAACTCCGAGAAGCAATTGAATATCCCGCCGCCGGAGTGCTGAGCAAAATTTTAGTAAAGGACAATAATTGCCAGTATACCCTACTTTGTCTGGCTGCTGGTAGCGAGGTTTCCGAACACTCTTCGCCGCGCAATGCCACAGTTAATGTAGTCGAAGGAAAGGGAATTTTGACTTTGGAAGGTAAGGATATTGTCTTGGAACCGGGGGTGTTTGTTTTTATGCCCGCCCGTGCTCCCCACGCCTTGAAAGCTGAAGAAAACTTGGCGTTTATTTTGACATTTTCGGAGTAAAATAATACTGTCAATTCTGATTAATTTCAAGAAACTAGCATTAGTATTTTATTTGAAAATCAACCTCTCGATCCCCCTAGCCCCCCTTAAGAAGTAGGGTGGTTTTATTGTGAGGATAGGAAATATAAAAATACCAACAGTATCGCTCAAAGGTTGGCTCGCGCTTGGGCCAAGGTACGTAGTTGCGCTCTTAGCGTCTTTCCTAATATTATAAAGAGCGCTGAAGCGCAACTACGTACCTAATTTTTCTGACGACAATAAAACCGCCCTGCCTAGCCCCCCTTAAGAAGGGGGGGACAAGAGCATCAAAGTCGCCACAACGATTCGGGGAACCGAAGTTTTCTTCAAAGTCCCCCTTCTTAAGGGGGATTTAGGGGGATCAAAACTTAGCGATAAACCTACCGAATCAATGTACTTCTTCCCTTCATTAATCTATGTCTTCTCCAGAGGCGATCGCCTCCAGTTGTTTCCAATCCAACACAGTAATTTTTCCGCCTCGACTGTAAGATACAAATGGCTTGAGTTTCTTAAACAACCGCACGCATTCTTCGTAGGTGATGCCAATACTGCGAGCAATTTGATAGTAGGGAAAACGTTTTTCTAAACATACACTATTATCCACAATCTTCGTACCTTGCTCGATGCCAAAGTAATGAATGAATCTCGCCAGCCGCACGATCGCCCTTTCCGACACCAAACCGTGTACAGTCTCGTGCAGTTGCTGCAACCGCTGGTTAAAAACCGCCAATATTCGCAAAGCAATCTCAGGATTTTGCCGAATTGCTGCTAGCAAAAATTCCCGTTCTGTGGTAAGAACTTGCACGTCAGTTTCTGCCGTCACCGTTGCCGACGCAACTCCGTTACCCAGCAAAGCAGGTGCGGCAAAAATATCTCCCTGAAATAAAGTACGCAAAATTGTTTCTTTGCCCGCCGCCGCTGTTTTTGCTACCCGCAGCGAACCGCTCAAAAGCGTGTATAATTTTTCGGGGATGCGATCGCCCTCATACATCACAACTTCTCCCTGTCGGTAACTCCGAATTGCTGTATGTTCTTGCAGTTGCTCTAAATCAGTTCGGTTTAAGCTGGCAAATATCCCAATTTGGGCCAGTTGCTCAACGGTTGCTTTCATAAATTTAACTTGAGCCGGAGTCCATTCAGAGTATCATAGCGGTGAATTCAGAATATATCGAGGCTAGCAGAGCTAGTACCTAGCTAGCGATTAAATAGACAAGGTAGTACACTTGTAGACAAATCTACGATGTACCTGTTCAAACCCTGGGCGATTCCCAAAAAACCTTGGATTGTCAGTAAAGATACTCGCTTGCGCTGGGATGTTTCGGGGAAGTTACCAGCCAAACCTACCCTGTCGGGCGATCGGTGAAATTAGCGTGTTGAGGTCGAACAATGCTTTTATCCATCAAAACAAAGTTAAAATTAAACAAGAGTCAGACAACTGTCATGAGCAAACACGCTGGAATAGCAAGGTTTACTTATAACTGGGGATTGGCTACTTGGAGTTACCTTTATCAAGATGGATTGAAGCCCAATAAATACCTGCTCAAGAAATTCTTTAACAATCATGTAAAGCCTGAGTTCACATGGATTAAAGAGGCGGGAATTTGCCAGAAGATAACTCAATATGCTTTCGACAATCTTGGTGATTCCTTCTCCTTATTTTTCTCAAAAAAAGCTGGATATCCCAAATTCAAGAAAAAGGGCCATCATGATTCCTTCACGATAGACGCAGGTGGAAAACCAATCCCGGTAGGTGGTACGTCCATAAAGTTGCCCACCATCGGCTGGGTAAAAACCTACGAAGGATTGCCTCATACCACCTGCAAGTCAATCACGATATCTCGAACTGCCGACAGTTGGTTTATTGCTTTTGCCTACGAACAGGAGCATGAATCAACTGTAAAGCAACACGATGTCGTGGGTGTTGACCTAGGAGTTAAAGAGTTAGCAACACTTTCAACGGGTGTTGTTTTTCCTAACCCAAAGCATTACAAAACGCATCTCAGTAAATTGCGTAGGCTGTCAAAGGAGTTATCCCAGCGGTAGCGAATCTCAGAAAAAATACTCTCCATCAAATTACTACTTACTTAGGCAAAAACCACGCAACGATAGTAGTAGAAAATTTGAATGTTTCGGGAATGCTAGCTAATCACAAACTAGCTCAAGTTATCGCTGACTGTGGATTCTATGAATTCAAACGTCAGCTAGAATACAAAGCTAAAAAGTTTGGCTGTGAAATAATCATTGCCGACCGCTGGTTCCCTTCGAGTAAAACCTGTTCAAACTGCGGACATATTCAAGATATGCCCCTAAAAGAAAGAACCTACGACTGTGAAAGTTGTGGTCATTCGATGGACAGGGATTTGAACGCAGCAATTAATTTATCGCGCTTGGCTTTCATCGTGAAAGCTTACGGAGGGATAACCGCTCCCATGCTCCCGATGAAGTAAGAAGCAAATGTCTAGACTTGTCTAGGATTTGTATAGCAGAACGCCAGATGCTGAGATTGACGGTGAGATTTCCGAATTTAAGGAGTTGACAAAATCTACTAAAAACATCAGATACCGACTTCAAGAAGGAATCAGCAGGGCAAAGAATCAAGGTGCAGCAGCCGTTATTATTCACATCAACCGAGATAGTTATGAATTTTGGAAGATAAACGATGGCATCAGAAAAGCTTTTTATTCGGACGAAAGACAACTTATCCAGAATATTATATTAGTATTCAACAGCGAAGAAGTACAACAGATTACTAGGGAGGAATGGGAAAATGGAAGACGTTTTTAATGAATTTGAAGAAGTTATACAAACTGGCTTAAAAAATAATATGCCGCGAGAGGCGAAATTGATTACAGTTGGGCAAATTGTTTATGCAGTTACTCGTGATGAGCTGACAAATAAAGAAGGTTTGCAACTGGAAGAGATGTTGGGCGGTAGAGAACAATGGAAAGAGGCACTTGAGTATAGTATTTTTGGCTATCCAGTAGATACAGCAACTCCATCTTTTGATAAACCTCTAATTATTGCCGGCAAAACATTTCATTCTCGCTTGATGACGGGGACGGGAAAATATCGCAGCATTGCAGAAATGCAGCAAAGTGTCAACGCTAGTCGATGCGAAATTGTGACTGTGGCTGTGCGGCGAGTGCAAACAAATGCTCCCGGTCATGAAGGATTGGCAGAGGCTCTTGATTGGACTAAAATTTGGATGCTGCCGAATACTGCCGGTTGTCAAACGGCGGATGAGGCGGTTAGAGTGGCTCGTTTGGGCAGGGAAATGGCGAAGCTTTTAGGGCAGGAAGATAATAATTTTGTTAAGTTAGAAGTGATTCCGGATGCTAAATATTTGCTGCCCGATCCGATCGGCACTTTGCACGCCGCAGAGCAATTAGTCAAAGAAGGTTTTGCCGTTTTGCCTTACATCAATGCCGATCCGCTGCTAGCAAAACGCCTAGAAGAAGTCGGTTGTGCGACTGTCATGCCTTTAGGTTCGCCCATCGGTTCGGGGCAAGGGATCAATAATGCTGCCAATATTCAAATCATTATTGACACGGTGAATATCCCTGTGGTGGTGGATGCAGGGATCGGCACTCCCAGCGAAGCGGCCCAAGCCATGGAAATGGGCGCTGATGCACTTTTGATTAATTCCGCGATCGCCAATGCTCAGAATTCTCCGGCAATGGCCAAAGCAATGGGAATGGCCGCAGAAGCGGGACGTTTAGCGTACTTAGCAGGAAGAATGCCGGTCAAAGATTACGCGATCGCCTCTTCTCCCGAAACAGGTACTGTCACCTCAAAATAAATTCCCGAACTTAAGGGCGGCGATTTGATAGCGTTTTTTGGTAAAGTGATGGCAATCAAAAATATTGAGGATTGTTGCCAATGCCTTATACTACCGAAGAAGACGGACGCTTGAACAACTTTGCCAAAGAGCCGAAGATGTACGACGCCGTACCTCCCAACAAGAACCAGCAACGGAACTACATCATCCTGGGTGTTGCCGCCGCGCTGTTAGTAGCCGGTTTGGTGTTTGTGGCTGCTTCTGTGTAAAAACTGACCTGACACTCAAAGCTGCTTCAAATCGCTATTTTAAATAATCATTCAACAAACCATGTTTCCCAACCAATGGAAACATGGTTTTTGTGTTTCAATAAAAAGCAGGTATAGCCTTTCTCAAAAAGGTGAGGTATGACTGACAGGTTATATAACCACTGAAACCAAGAGGGCTCTCTTCCCAACAACGTCCGCGAATCTTTCTGAGAACCGCTATAGTTGCAACAGTCCTGAAGCGTGCCGAGCGAGCTGGAAGACTAAACAAGACAAGCAGAAATAGGGTTTTTTCCTTTCGGCGTTCAGGTTCAGGGGCGATCGTTGCAATTAATCAGACGGAATCGTCACAAATATAAAAAAATTGCTAATTGAAAATCTACAATCATGCAGGTCATCAACGGTGCGATTGACTGCCGAACTCGTCGGTGTTGCGAGTTAGGAGCGATTTCAACTCTACAATCCCAAATCTAAAATCTACAATCTACATTCCCAAATCTACATTCCCAAATCTAAAATCTAAAATCTAAAATCTAAAATCGCCAGACCGTGATGTCTATTCCTTCCCAAAAAGTTTCTAGCTCGAACAAGCAGATCTATCAACGCTTGAAACAGGCGATCGACCTCAACTTACGCCGTCAAATTTTTATTGCCGCCTGCGACGACCTGTGTTTGCGGGACTGTCTGGCGGCCCGCTTGCAGGCAGAATTAGCCGCCGAGGGCGCCGACTCGATTTCTCGTCCCTACCCGATCGACTATCCCCGATTTGTCAGTTTGGAACTCGACGTGAGCGAGCCCAATCCTTGGGACTCGATCGCCGCATGGCTGACTCAACACCCACTGCCCCGAAACGGCGGCAGCTACAGCCGTTTGCCGGGATTTCAAATTCTCGGGGCCGAACACCTGACCAGGCACTCACCGGCCGTACAGTGGTCGTTCCTGAGCTATTTGAGAGACATCGAAGCAAACCTGCAAATGTGCGAATCTACTCTGTTGCTGTGGGTGTCGCGCCCTTGGTTGAGTTCGATCGAGCAATCGGCCCCGGAATTTTGGCAATGGCGCACCGGAGTATTTGAGTTTGAAGGCGAACCAACTCCAGCTAAGGGCGACTTCGGGCACTCGGAAGACTTCGGACACTCGGAAAACTTCGGAAACTTGCGGGACAACGGAGACTATGGCGACCAACTTTTAAAATATTTAAAGTCTTCTGAAGAATCCTCAATTCCCGATTCCCCATCCCCAATTCCCGATTCCCCATCCCCCATTCCCGATTCCCCATCCCCCATTCCCGATTCCCCATCCCCCATTCCCGATTCCCCATCCCCCATTCCCGATTCCCCATCCCCAATTCCCGATTCCCCATCTCCCATTCCCGATTCTGAACCCGCCACAACAGATTCTAAATCCGTCGAACTGGCAGATTTGGTGCTAGCAGCGGCTTCTCAGGAGTTGGAAGTAGAAGATAATCCCGCATCGGAAGACAATTTTCTGCCGCTGCAAACCCTGCAATATATTGCATTGCTGCAAGAACATGAGTGCTGTTCCGAAGCTTTGGCTTTGGCTTATCACAGTTTGGGAAATTACTACCGCGATCGGATTCTGGGCGGAGATTCCTCCCCGCAAAACCTGACAATTGCCATTCGCGCGATCGAGCAAGTGATTGCATACCTGGAACTCGACGACAACTCCCAGGAAAATCAACCACTAACCGAGGAATGCGCGCGGCTAATTTCCCAATTGACACAAAACTTAACTCAGTACGCCGAGGAGTCCCACAGCCTACCGCCAATTTCCGATCTGATCAACGATCTCGGTACTTTCTACTGGATGCTGTCGCGCGATCGCACGCAGCAGCATAACGCAGCCGATCCGGTATCCTGCCTCGAACGCAGCATCGCCCTCTACCTTGAAGGTTTGAACCGCACAGATGCCGACAGCGCACCCCAAACCCGCGTGAGATTAAACAAAAATTTGGGCATCGCTTCGGCAGATTTAGCCCGCTATCAAGATAAGACAGAGAACTTGCAGCAAGCAGTTGCAGCTTACCAACAAGCGCTACTAGATTTAGACCCGGCGGCGGAGCCCCAGCAGTACGCGGCGGCTCAGAATAATTTGGCGACAGCATACTGGAATTTAGCTCAAGATGGTCAGCCGATCGTCTATCTCAAAAGCGCGATCGCCGCTTACACCCAAGCCCTTTGCTGTTACAGTCCCGATCGAGAACCGCTCAACTATGCCGGAGTCCAAAACAACCTCGGTACCGCTTGCTGGAACCTCGCCCAGCACGAACCCTCAGAACTCTTGTTAGTCAGGGCGATTGATGCCTACCGCGAAGCCTTGAAATACCGCACCCGAGAATTGGTACCCGCAGCAGCAGCAGCCACCTACAACAATCTCGGTACCGCTTATTGGCATTTGGGGAACCAGTTCCAGCAGAAACAGGCCCGGACGGAATCTTTACAGCAGGCGATTACCGCCTACGAAGCTGCACTGGATATCGCCGGCCAGCTCGATCGAACCCAACTCAGCTTTGACACCTGGGCCGCCCGCAACAATCTCGGACTAGCCCACTATCAACTAGCCACAGATCTAGATTTTGGCACCAACAAAGCCGCCCAAACCAGCCATTTAGAAGCAGCACTGCACCACCAGTTGCAAGTGTGCGCCGAATGGGGACAACATCTCAACGACAAAGGGTTAACATATGGAGATAAACTTAACCTGCAAGCCCCGCCAAACTCTCAAGCTGCCGATTCCCGGCAAACTGCATTGAGTTATATTGTGAAAACGATTAGAGCTTTCTATAGCGAATGTGGGCTGCAAGGCCAAAATCTAGCCTTATCCAAAGTACCTGGAGATTTATTGCCTGAAATCTTACGTAGGTTATAAGTATGGCTATAAATATGGCTACAACTATATAAAAGCTCAATTTTTTCGAGATTTGTATCCAGTTTTCTATTATTATGGCTGAATCTTCTTGCCTAATTCTTCAAACAAAGTTGTGGTCATGGCCCCTGTAAAAATCCTTGTGGTTGATGACGACCCGGCAATCCGAAATTTAATTCACCGTTTTTTGAGCCAGCAAGGTTATCAAGTTGAGTCGGCCGGAGACGGTCAGACTGGTCTGGAATTATTTGAGCAACTCAATCCTGACTTAGTAGTTCTAGATGTAAATTTACCCGATACTACTGGCTACAAACTCTGTCAAGAGATGCAAAAACGGACGGGCGTGTTTGTGTTGATGCTGACCAGCCGAACCGATGAAGCTGACAAAATGAAAGGGTTTGCCGAAGGCGCTGACGACTACATTACTAAACCTTTTAGTCTTGTAGAGATTGGAGCTCGCGTTGCAGCAATTTTGAAGCGCAAACGCCTTGTTACTCCGGCTCAACAACAAAGTCTGACCTTTGGAGAGCTACTAATAGATCCCGTCCGGCGCGAGGTAATTCTCGACAGTCAGATAGTTGCTTTGACGGCTTTAGAATTCGACCTGCTGTACTGTTTGGCAAGCAAACCCGGTCGCGTATGGAGGCGATCGGAATTGCTGCAAGAAGTCTGGGACTACGAGTATGTGGGAGCCGATCGCGTGGTGGATGTCCATATCGGTCAAATTCGCCGCAAAATTGAACCAGATACCAACCAAATCTCAATGATTCAAACCGTCCGGGGAGTAGGTTACAAGTTTGAGCCAAAAACCTAGCAGTATTCGGCATTCGGCAGCCGGATCTGTAGGGACAAGGCTGTAGGGGTTTGAAACTGTAACTTAATTTATGGACAAAGCTACCCATCCTTGACTATTTGGGTAGCTTTGTCCGCAACTCGGGCGATCGCACGAGACTATTTG